>JAOBWQ010000475.1 GCA_025463425.1 Ilumatobacteraceae bacterium
CATTGCGGTTCGAACCTGATCAGTTCGTGCTGGCTGCGGTGCTTGGCTTGGTGTCCTGGCTGCGCAGCTCGGCGAGACGTTCCTGGAGGAACGCGCCGGCCGTGCGTCCCTGGGCCAGCACGACATCGCCGGCTGGATGCAGGAAGAGCGGCAGTGACAACCGCGAACGGTTGGCGCTGTCGCCGGTGGGGTTCATCACCCGGTGGGTGGTCGAGGGGTAGTAGCCGCCGCTCGCGAGGGCCAGCATGTCGCCGCTGTTGACCACGAGGCTGCCGAAGTCGCACGGCACGTCGTGCCAGTTGCCGGCGGTGTCGCGCACCTGCAGGCCGGGCTCGTTCGACGCCGGCAGCACGGTGAGCAGGTTGATGTCCTCGTGCGCCGCGGCACGCACGGCGCCGGCCGGCTCGTCGCCGCTGAGCGGCGGGTAGCGCAGGACCCGCAGCAGGGTCCCGGTGCTGCCGTCCATCATCTCGGTCAGCGGCCGCGAGAACCGTGCGGCGACCTCGGCGAGGGTGTTGTCCTGCACCCAGCCGAGCAGCGTCTGGGCGATCTCCTTGGCGATGGTCGCGTACTGCAGGGCGGCATCACTGACCTCGTTCGGGTAGCGCCCGTCCTGGTAGACGTGGAAGAACTCCTTGATGTCGCGGATCGTGTTGCCCTTCGCTGTCTCTGACACCTCCGGTCCGAAGTAGCCGTCCTGTGCTGTCTCGGTGAACCGGTACGCGTGTTTGGCGTCGGTCTGGAAGAACCCGAGCCACTCGTCGTAGATCTGGTGGACGAGGGCCTGCGGCAGCGGGTGGTTGACCAGCACTGCGAAGCCGGTCTCGTGCAGGGAACGGGTGAACCGCGCGGGAGCATCCGCGGCGTGGTAGTCGACCACTTCGACTGAGACGTCTGCGTCCATGCCGCAACGATACCCCTGGGCCGTCGTTAGTCGGGTGACGTCATCAGCCGCGCGGCGCGCTCAGTCCGGCGAGCGGACGAGCACGACCGGACACGTGCTGTGATGGGCGCAGTAGTTGGAGACCGAGCCGAGGATCAGCTCCTTGAGCACGCCGCTGCCGTGTGAACCGACGACGAGCAGATCGGCACCCGCGGCGATCGCGACGAGCTCCTCACCGGGTCGGCCTTCGGGCGTGTGGACCGTGTACGCCACTCCGGAGTCGTCGAGGTGCGCTTCCGTGAGCATGTGCGCTGCGGTCAACGTGGCGCTGTGCACGAGCGTGTCGCGGTCGGGCTGGGGGATCATCACCGGCTCGGTCGTGGCGAGCACCGGGAAGTCCCAGCTGACGACGATGTCCAGCGTCGCGCCGCGCAGCTTCGCTTCGGCGAGGGCCCACTGGAGCGCTGCCGCGGACGGCTTCGTGCTGTCCACGCCGACCACGATCCGATGAGTCGCCCCTTGCGATGGTACGGCGGTCTCGTCGTTCATGATCTCTCCCATGCTTGCGCGGTACCCGACCAACGGATCGTCGAGACATCTTCACCCGGCGACGGCCGGCGGTCAACGGGCGGGGACGAGGCCGCCGTCTGCGATCACGCACTGGCCGGTGACGAAGCTCGACGCATCGGACGCGAGGAAGAGCGCCGGGCCGACCATTTCCTCCGGGCTGGCCATCCGTCGCATGAAGCTTGCCTGAGCCATCCGGTCCTGCGCCTCGGGCGTGTTGTTGGTGACCATGTCGGTCTCGACCGTGCCGGGTGCGATGGCGTTGACGCGGATGCCACGCGTGGCGAACTCGGCCGCCGTGGTGCGGGTGTACGACAGCAACGCCAGCTTGGCTGCTGCGTACATCGCGGTGCCGGTCGACGGCAGGTAGGCGCCGGCCGAGATCACGTTGATCACCGACGCGTGCGGGCTGACGAGGAGATGTGGCAGCGCAGCCTGCACCAGGAACACAGGGCCGCGGAGGTTGACGTCGTTGACCTTCGCCCATGCGTCTGCGGTGAACGATCCGATCGGAAGGGTGAGGGCCGTTGCCGCGTTGTTGACGACGACATCGATCCGCCCGAACGCCGCCACGGTTTCGTCGACGATGCGCTGGACGTCGTCGAGATCGCCCATGTGCGCCGTCACGCCGATCGCGTTTCCGCCCCGCTCGCGCAGTCGGGCGACAGCCCGCTCGACGGCGTCCGCCTTGCGGCTCGCGACGACGACGGAGGCGCCGGCGTCGACGAAGCCCTCGGCAATCGCCAGTCCGATGCCACGTGTCCCTCCGGTCACGATCGCAACGCGGCCGTGCAGTCCGAACAACCGGCTGATTCGCTCGTCGTCCACTGTGATCTCCCGGAGTCGTGAAGGCGGGGCGTCGGGACCCGCAGCGTGTGCGGGGCAGTCTGACAACCGCCGGGCGACCCGGGCGAGGCGGGCATGTGCGACGATGGGCCGGTGCAACTCGGCGCGATCGATCGGCGGATCATCCGCCTCGCGATCCCTGCCCTGGGCACACTCGCCATCGAGCCGCTCTACATCCTGGTCGACACCGGCATCGTCGGCCGGCTGGGCACGGCGCCACTGGCAGGTCTGGCGATCGCAGCCACTGTGCTGCTCACGATCACATCGTTCGTGATGTTCCTCCAGTACGGCGTGACACCCGACGTCGCCCGCGCGATCGGTCAGGGCGACGAGACGACCGCTCACGTGGCCGCCGCCGACTCGCTCTGGCTGGCGGTGCTCCTGGGGGTGCCCGTGGGCGCGTTGGTCGCGCTGGTCGCGCGCCCGCTGGCCATCGTCCTCGGCGGTCACGGTGCCGTGCTCGATGCCGCGACGACCTACCTGCGGATCAGCGCGATCGGGTTGCCGTTCGTGTTCGTTTCGATGGTCGGGCACGGCGTGATGCGTGGCCACAACAACCTCACCCGCCCGCTCGTCGTGGTCCTCGTCGCGAACGTGGTCAACGTCGTGGTCGAGATCATCGTCGTCTACGGGTTCGACACGGGCGTCGCCGGATCGGCGTGGAGCACCGTGGTGGTGCAGATCGGCGCGGCGATCGCGTTCGGCGGGATCATGCGGCCGGTGCTGGCACGGGTCCGACCGACATGGGACAGGTTGGGGCCCGTCCTCGCCCGCGGCGGTCACCTGGGCCTGCGCAGCGTGGCCATGCTCGGTGCGTGGGTCGCCGTGACTCGGGTGGCGGCAACGGTCGACACGCCCACCCTGGCCGCCAACCAGGTGCTCGTGCAGCTGTTCACGTTCCTCGCGTTGGCCCTCGACGCGTTGGCGATCCCGGCCCAATCGCTCGTGGCGGGCGCGTTGGGCGCAGGTGACGAGGAGACGGCGATGAGCGTCGGTCGCTCGAGCCTGCGCCTGTCGCTGTGGGTCGCCCTCGTGTTCGGAGCGGTGCTGGCGGCGACGTCGGGGTTGCTGCCTCGCCTGTTCAGCGACGACCGCGCGGTGATCAGCCGAGTCACGGGCGGAGCACTGTTCCTCGCCGTGATGCAACTGCCCGGAGCCGTGGCGTTCTCGCTCGACGGAGTGCTGATCGGCGGGCACGACACGAAGTACCTCGGTCGCGCCGCAGTGCTGAACCTGATCCCGTGGTTGCCGTTCCCCGTCGCGGTGCTGATCTTCCCCCAGCTCGGCATCGCTGGGCTGTGGGCCGGCCTGCTGGTGTTGATGACGACCCGGGCGATCATCAACCTCCGCCGGTTCCGTTCACGGCGCTGGATCGTGCACCGGACCACCGCGGAGCTCGCCGCTCAGCCTGGCGTCGGCTGACCCTGCGGGTTGGCCGCGCGACCCTCGGTGATCAGCAGGACGACGGTGCTCTCGATGCCGATGCCCAGGTGCTGCCTCCGCTGTTCGCTGCCGGCGCCGGTCAACATGAAGCGAGCTGCAGCGAGGCTCGCCGCGCCGCAGGGCCCGGCACCGACGCCGAGGGTGGCGAGGTCGGTCACCGCTGCTGCGGTCTCCGCGTCGGTGACCGCGACCGCTGCGTCGAGCCCGTCGACGATCAGCGGCCACGCCAGGCTCGATGGCGTGCCGCAGTTGAGCCCGGCCATGATGGTCGGCGCGGTGACGACGGTGACCGGTCGTCCGGCCTCGAGACCGGCCAGCACGCACGCGGCGCTCACCGGCTCGACGGACACCACGGCGGTTCGCCCGTCCGACGTCCCGGCCCGGCTGGGTGGCGGGGCGGCCCGGTAGTGGGCGAGCGCGGCGTGAGCCAGCGAGCCGACGCCCACCGGCACGACGATCAGGTCGGGTCGCGTCGGCAGTTGCTCGTCGATCTCGACGAACATCGTGCCGTAGCCCTCGACGATCCACGTCGGGACATCGGTGTACCCGGGCCACGAGGTGTCCTGGATCAACAGTGCGCCGGTGGCGTGCGCTGATGCGTCGGCGGCCGCGACGGCGTCGTCGTACGATCCATCGACGAGGGTCACCGTCGCGCCCTCGCCCTCGATCGCGGTGATCGCCGCCGGATGCACGCCGAGTGGTACGAAGATCCGGGCCATGTGGCCGCCGAGCCGGGCGAACCGGGCGACGGCCCGACCGTGGTTGCCGTCGGTGGCCGCGACGAAGGTCACCGGTGCGCCGGCGGCGCGGCCATGCACGGCGCGGTGCATCGCCCATGAAGCGCCGAGCGCCTTGAACGCCGGCAGGCCGAGGCGTGATGTCTCGTCCTTGGCCAGGACGCGACCGACGCCGAGCGCTTCGGCGAGCAACGGGAGCTCGAGGAGCGCACTCGGCTCGTACTCCTGCAGGGCGCGGTGGAAGTCGATCGCACCAGTCGCCGGCGGCAGGCACACCAACTCCGATGAACGATGGTTGGCGAACCAGCGGCCCGTCGACTGATCCATGCGGTCGGGTGCCGCCACCGTCAGGCGACGATGTTGACGGTGCGCCCGGCGACGACGATGACCTTCTTCGGCACCGCACCGCCCAGCGCGGCGCACACCTTCGCGTCGGCCAGCGCAGCGGCCTCGACCGTCGCGTTGTCGGCGTCGGCCGCGACCGAGATCTTCGAACGGAACTTGCCGTTGACCTGGACGGGCAATTCGATCGTGTCCTCGATCAGCAAGGCAGGGTCGGCGACGGGGAAGGGCTCGCGGATCAGGCTGGCGGCATGGCCCAACTTGGCCCACAGCTCCTCGGCCACGTGGGGACACAGTGGAGCGATCATCAGCGTGATCGGCTCCGCCAGGTCGCTCGGGCAGCGGCCGCTCTTGGTGACGTGGTTGTTGAGCTGGATCAGCTTGGAGATCGCGGTGTTGATCCGCAGACCGTCGAGATCGGAGCGGACTCCGTCGATCGTGTGGTGCAGCAGCCGGATCGTGGCTTCATCGGCGGGTGCTCCCAGCGACAGATCGCCGGTCTGCTCGTCGACGATGTTGCGCCACAGCCGCTGCAGGAACCGGTACATGCCGACGACGTCGCGCGTCTCCCACGGGCGCGACGCGTCCATCGGCCCGGTGCTCATCTCGTACAGGCGCAGCGTGTCGGCCCCGTACGCGTCGTACATCTCGTCGGGGGAGACCGCGTTCTTCAGGCTCTTGCCCATCTTGCCCCACTCGCGCGTGACCGGCTCACCGTGGAAGGTGAACGCGCCGCCGTGCTCTTCGACCTCGGTGGACTCGACGTAGATCTCGCGCTCGTCCTTGAAGGCGGCGGCCAGGATCATGCCCTGGTTGTAGAGCCGGTAGTACGGCTCCAGCGAGCTGACGTGGCCGAGGTCGTACAGCACCTTGTGCCAGAAGCGTGAGTACAGCAGGTGCAGCACGGCGTGCTCGACGCCGCCGACGTACAGATCCACGCCGCCCGGGTGGCGCCGACCATTCACGCCGACCGCCTGTGGGCCCATCCAGTACTCCTCGACAGCCGGGTCGACGAACGCCTTCTCGTTGGTGGGATCCAGGTAGCGCAGCTCGTACCAGCACGAGCCCGCCCACTGCGGCATGACGTTCGTGTCGCGGCGGTACGGCCGGGTTCCGTTGCCGAGATCCAGTTCGACCTCGGTCCACCACTCCAACCGGTCCAGCGGGGACTCGGGGTTGCTGAACTCGTCGTCCGGATCGAACGTGCGCGGCGAGAACGAATCCGTCTCCGGCAGCAGCACTGGCAGATCAGCGTCCGGGATCGCGATCGGTCCGTGCTCGTCGTAGACGATCGGGAACGGCTCGCCCCAGTACCGCTGCCGGCTGAACAACCAGTCGCGCAGCTTGAAGTTGGTTGTTCCGTGGCCGGCCTCGTGGGCTTCCAGCCAGTCATTGGTCAGCCGCTTGCCCTCGGCCACCGACGACAGGCCGTCGAGGCTCAGGCCGGAGGCGTTCGACGACTGCACGTATGGCGCGTCGCCGATGAACGGCCCCGGCCAGCTCGACGTGTCCAGCGTTGCCGCGATGTCGTGGTCATCGAACCATGCCTGCGGTGGTTGCTGGATGGCAGGGATCGGCAGCCCGAACTGGCGGGCGAACGCGAAGTCGCGCTCGTCGCCGCACGGCACCGCCATGATCGCGCCCGTCCCGTAGCCCATCAGCACGTAGTCGGCGATCCAGACGGGCACCTCCGCGCCGTTGACCGGGTTGGTGGCGGTGGCGCCGGTGAAGACGCCGGTCTTGGTTCGGGTCGCGTCCTGGCGATCGATGTCCTTCTTCGCTGCCGCCGCCGCACGGTACGCGGCAACGGCCTCGGCGTGCTCCGGCGTCGTCAGCGAGTCGACCAGCGGGTGCTCCGGAGCCAGGACCATGAAGGTCGCACCGAACAGCGTGTCGGGGCGAGTGGTGAACACCTCGATGTCGCCGGCCGCGCTGGCGAAGCGCACTCGAGCGCCGTCGCTGCGCCCGATCCAGTTGCGCTGCATGGTCTTGATCGCGTCGCTCCAGTCGAGCAGGTCCAGATCGTCGATCAACCGATCGGCGTAGCTGGTGATCCGCATCATCCACTGGCGCATGTTGCGCTTGAACACCGGGAAGTTGCCGCGATCGCTGCGACCGTCGGCGGTGACCTCCTCGTTGGCCACGACCGTGCCCAGACCCGGACACCAGTTGACCGGCGCCTCGGACACGTAGGCCAGACGGTGCGCGTCGACGACGGAGCGTTGCTGGCCGGGGTTCAGGGTCGCCCATGGCCGCCCGTCCGGGGTCGTCCGGGTGCCACGTTCCAGTTCGGCGATCAGCTCACTGATCGGGCGGGCCCGACCCTTCGCGCCTGCCTCGCGGATGCCATCGCGTGCTGGGGCTTCGGCGTCGTACCACGAGTCGAAGATCTGCAGGAAGATCCACTGCGTCCACCGGTAGTAGCCCGGATCAGTCGTGTCGATGCTGCGTCGCGGGTCGTGGCTCAGGCCCAGCCGCTTCAACTGCCGACGCATGTTCGCGACGTTGGACGCGGTGGTGATCGCAGGGTGCTGACCGGTCTGCACCGCGTACTGCTCGGCCGGCAGACCGAAGGCGTCGAAGCCCATCGTGTAGCAGACGTTGAAGCCCGCCATCCGCTTGTAGCGGCTGAACACGTCGGTGCCGATGTAACCGAGAGGGTGCCCGACGTGCAGGCCCGTGCCGGACGGATAGGGGAACATGTCGAGCACGAACAGCTTCTGGCGGCTCTGGCCGGTGGCGGGGTCGGTCATCGCGGCTGGGTCGGCAAGCGGGCCGGCGGGGTTGGGCGCGTCGAAGGAGTGGTTCGCGTCCCAATACTGCTGCCAGCGCATCTCGATGTCCTGAGCGAGCGCCGCCGAGTAGCGGAACGGGGGAGTGTCGGGGTCGGCGTGAGCCATAGGGATCCACTGTACGAGCGGGGCTGCACGTTGCCCGGGATCGTTTTCGCGTCCGCGCCGCCCGACGTCGGTCTGGCAGCTGATCGGGGACCTGCGGCTATCGTTCGCGGTGTTATGGCTCTGACTGCAGGCTCCATCGTCGATCGTCTCCAATCCGCCGCCGATCGGCCAACGGGTGTGCGCTTCGTGGGTGCGTCGGTGAGGCCCGCCGAGGGCTCCGACTTCGTGTCGTGGGGAGAGATCCACGACGACGCCCGAGCTGTCGGTGCGGCGCTGCAGGCACGTGGTCTGGTGCCGGGTGACCACGTCGCGATCCTGGGCCCGACGAGCCGCGCCCTGATGACGATCATCCAGGGCTGCTGGCTGGCCGGCATCGCCAGCATGGTGCTGCCGTTGCCGATGCGGATGGCGTCGCTGGAGGCCTTCGTCGAGAGCACCCGCGGGCGGATCCAGCACGGCGACGCGAAGCTCGTGCTGATCGACGACATGCTCGCCGAGTTCTAC
>JAOBWQ010000481.1 GCA_025463425.1 Ilumatobacteraceae bacterium
GCACGGCCTGCGTGGTCACCCAGTCCGGAACGCATCTGATCGTCGACGTCACCGGCTCCTTCCCCTGACCTCGGGCGTCAGGCGACATCGCCGGACATCGTCGCCAACGACGGCACGAGGTGGAGGCACGGCGAAGGGGCGACCGGCATGCTTCGAACCAGCCTCGGCCCATTTCGCCGCGGCGGTCCGTCTGGTGTGGCAGCGACCGCCGCGAGGGTGACCGAGCGCGCCCCGGCAGCGAGCAAGGCGGCCTCTGCCGCGTGCAAGGTGGCGCCGGTCGTGACGACGTCGTCGACCACCAGGATGCGCGGTGGGTGACGCAGCGGTCGCGCCGCGAACTGCGGGCCGATCAGGCGCGAGGCACGGCTCTGACCCGTCTGTGCGTCACCGTGGCTGCGGTAGAGCATGCGCCGGCACGGCTTGCGCCACCGCGCGGCCAGCGCCCGGGCCAGCAGCTCGGCCTGGTCGTACCCGCGCCGGCGGGTGCGTTGACGACTGGTGGGCGCCCAGGTGATGACGTCGATCTGGGTGGGGTCCAGGCGCCGGCTGAGCTGTTCGGCGAGGTGATCGGCCAGCCGCCGACGGTTGCGGTACTTGAGACCGACCACCAGCTCGCGCCCGAGACCTGCGAACTCGGTGGCGGCGACGATGCCCGACGCAGTGGTGACGGGCGGGGAGGCGACGAGCGCGAAACGACAGCGGCGGCACAGGTCGACACCCGGCTCCGAGCAGCCGGCACAACGATGGATGAGCATGTCGATCGTTGTAGCAAAGGGGTGCGCGACAGTTCAGGTGCCCCGTCGCGGGATGCGGGTACACAAACCACCAGGCTGGACGAGGCCGGCGTCGATAGGTTCTCGGGCCGTGGTCACATCAGCCGTCGTCGTCCCGGTCCGGCCGTACTCGCCGCGCTCGAACGCGACGGATTGGGCCAACCGGCTGAGCCGCTGCGTCGTCGGGCTGGCCATGTTCGGAGCAGGCATCGCCCTGATCCTGCAGGCGAACCTCGGCGCCGCCCCGTGGGACATGCTCCACAAGGGGATCAGCGACCACCTCGACATACGGATCGGCTTCGTCCTCGAGGGGATGAGCTTCGTCGTCTTGCTGCTCTGGATCCCGCTGCACCAACGCCCGGGCATCGGCACGATCCTCAACGCACTGGAGATCGGCTTCGTCGTCGACCTGATCGGCCCGCACCTGCCCGACACCCATCGGCTGGTCGCACGGGTGGCGATGTTGCTGGTTGGGGTGTTGATCGTCGCCGTCGGCAGCGGTTTCTACATCGGCGCCGGGCTCGGGACAGGCCCTCGCGACGGCTTGATGGTCGGCCTCAGCGCGAAGGGCATCAGTCTGCGCCTCGCGCGCACCTCGGTGGAGTTCGCGGTGGGCATCGGCGGCATCGCCCTCGGCGTGCGCCCGGGAGTCGGCACGTTGCTGTTCATGTTCGGCATCGGTCCGCTGGTCCAGGTGATCCTCCCGCTGCTTGCCCTCCCACCGAGGACGCCTGGCCGCGCACGACGTTCGGTGCTCGCGGCATCGACCGAGGACGCGGCAGCCATCAACCCGACATTCGAAGGCGTGCATCCCGAAGACTCGTGACGAGACGCGCGCCTCTATGCGGCGTCCTCGTCGAACAAGTTGCCCTGAGCGGCGGAGCCATCCGGACTCAGCTGCGACGCGTCGTCGGCCGGAGGAGATGTTGTCGAACCCCTCGAGGCGTGCGTCGGTCCGCGTGGCGGGAGAGGCACGACGCGGCCGTCTGGAAGCTTGATCGAGAGGTCGTTGGCATCGCCGATCAGCTCGACATCGGGTCGGTGCCGGAAGTGGTGGTGGTACACGCACTAGAGCACCAGGAGATCGATGTTCGTCGGACCGTGCTGGGCATACCAATCGTGGATGTGATCCGCCTCGCACCACTCGGGTGGGATCTGGCAGTCGGCGAAGCGGCACCCGCCGTCGCGGGCCACCATCGTCCGCCACTGATCCTCCGTCGCGAGGCGGGACGCACGCCCGACGTCCAATGGCTTCGAGTCGTCGAGGATCACCCGTTGCAAGAACGCGTTCGACGTCATCTTGCGCACTGCCTCCGCAGGGATCACGTCGCCGCGCGATGTGAAGCCCGGACCGTTGGTGTTGCCGTTCAGGTCGTTGACATCGATCGTGACGATGATGGTCGGCAGGTTCGACCGACCGCCGCGTACCGAGCCGTTCGAGTGCGCCGAGCACAGCTGCACCAGGGCATCGGCCATCTTCTGGTCGAAGGTGCGGTCGTCTCCGACCGTGGGCTTGCCGATGATCGATCGCAGCGAGCTCGGCACCAGTCGCGCATCGAGATCGGTCACAGTGCCATCGACGCGCGTGGTGCCGTCGTCGTTGTTGGAGAACCGCAGCGATCGCTTCTGGCGAAGCTCCTCCTCGCGGTCCTTCGGCGTCGAGCCCTCTGGAGGGTTCAGCTCGCGGAACCGGAAGCCCGCAGCGCGAGCCTCCTCCGGCGTTGCGCCCTTGCACGCATCGACCAGATCGCCGGCATCGCCGGAGTGGTCCGAGTCGAGCACCGGCACCAACATGCCCGCAGCGTCGGGTGAGAGATCGCCCGCATCCACTGCGTTGGCCAGCTCCGGATGCGTGTCCAACGCCTTGCCCAGCTTGGCCTGCTTGGAGGCCGTTCCCTTCGACGTCTTCGTCTTCGCCGCCACCCACGACGCCGTGTCACGGGCACCAGACTCGGTCAGCCCGCGCTGGGACGCCTCGTGGATCAGGCGGGCCTGGAGGACCGTGGCACGGTCGATGATCTTCTGGGTACCGACGACCCCGCGCTGCAGATCGATGGGGGTGAGCAGCGCGAGATCGACCGCGGCGAGATCGTCGAGACCCCGACCGACGATGGCGAACGCTGCGTCCATGCCACCATCCAACACGAGGGGTGTGACGCGCGAACCAGCGTCGCAGCTTCGCCGGTGCGCCGCACTCGCGCCGGCCCGGATGAGTAGTCGGTACTCACGACACGAGGTCCCGGAGGGTGTCTGCTGGCAGCGTGCCCAGCCTGCGCAGCGAAGAAATCGCGCCCCTCGGTGAAATCACGCGGTCCGATCACCGTTACTCATCGTGTTGCACTCACCACGGGGTGCGCGAACGGCGAGGAGACGGCGATGGGAACAACGGGTTCGAGCAGGACGGCGACGAGACGGATGTTGAGGTCCGGATACGGGCTCGCGGCGGGCGTGATCGCGCTCGGCATGGCTGCGGCAGCTGCGGGCGCTGCGCCGTCGGCCCTCACACCGTGGTCGGACTCGAAGCACGAATCAGCGACGACGTCACCCGCGACGACGATCGCCGTGACGCCATCGGCGTCGAGCGAACGAGTGGCCCCGTCCCCAGCGAAGATCGAGCCGGGGTCCACACCGGCGACGACACCACCGACCACGGCGGCAGCCGCCTCGACCGAGCCGGCAGCGACGCAGCCCACCACCACAGCCGCGCCGGAGACGACCGGCCCCGTCGCACCGCCGACGACCGCCGGCACCAACAGCCCCCCGGCGCCGACAGTTCCGTCGGCGGGGCCGAGCCCGTCGCAATCGAGGGGCGCCGAACCGGTCGCCGTGCCGCCGACGACAGCACCGCCGACGACCGCGCCGGCGACCACGGCTCCTGCCACCACCGAGCCGGCAACCACGGCCCCACCATCCGCGGAACCTGCGACGACCGCCCCGCCGACACCCGAGCCGCCGACCACGCCGCCGCCCACGACGACTCCGCCGACGGCACCACCGACCACCGTTCGTCCAACGGACAACTCGGTGCCGTTGGGGCTTTCGCTGTCGTGCTCGCTGACGGGTTCGGACGTGACCTGCGACTGGAGCGGGCCGACCCCGGCCGGGTTCGCCAAGTTCCTCCTGCTGCGTGGCAATGGCGGATCGAACGGTCGGGTGCCGTTCCAGTCGACCAACCCGGCGGCGAGCCATCTCGTCGACACCGCTGTGCCGGCCGGCAGCTACACCTACCTGATCATCGCGGTCGACGCGGCCAACAAGCCTCTGGTCCACAGCAACATGGTGCCGATCACCGTCACGGGAGCCTGAGCGATCCGTCCAGCTCGCGAGAGCAGAGCGGATGACGGAAACCGCGTCGTCGACCACCTCGTACGGTCGGGACCTGGTGGTCGAGCGCGCCCTGACGGAGCGAGCCCGGCATGATCGAGGTGCGTTCGCCGAGCTGTATCGACTGCACGTGAAGGCCGTGCACGACTTCGCCTATCGGATGAGCGGTTCGAAGGAGGTGGCCGAGGAGACGACCTCGGCCACCTTCGAGCGCGCCCTGCGCTCGATCGAATCGTTCGAGTGGCGCGGCGGCGGTCTGCGCCCGTGGCTGTTCCGGATCGC
>JAOBWQ010000498.1 GCA_025463425.1 Ilumatobacteraceae bacterium
GTCGATCACCGATGTGACCGACCGGGGCACGATGTCGAGCATCGACGCCAGCTCGCTCATCTGCAGTGGTCGATCGAGTCTGGCCAGGCTGCGAATGACACGCGCCTGCGCGGACGTGACGCCATGGGTGTGCAGCGACACCTCGTCGGCGCGTTGCACGCGCCGGTGCACCACGGCCAGATGGCCGCCGAGGTGGTACAGCGCGTTCTCGTCGAGCGGCGCGGACGCGCGTCGCGTGGTCGTTTCGGATCGTGGCAAGATGCTGAGGCTACCTCAGTATCTGCCGTTCGCGTCAATGGCCGGCGGGAGGTCGACCGGGGCCCGCGTCGGCGGGGATGTTCGGCACGAGGGTGGACAGGAGCGCGCCGATCACGACGATGCCGCAGGCGAGCAGCACGGCGGCTCGCGTGCCGTCGATGATCCCCGACGACAGGACGTGCCCGACCTGTGGGTTGGATGCGCCGGCCGGCGCACGCCCGAAGTTGGTCGCCGAGCCGACGATCTTGTCGATCGTGCCGGCATCCAGACCGGGCACGGCCCGCAGACCCTGGCGGATCTTCGACGCCGACTGCGAGGCGAAGATCGCGCCGATCAAGGCGATGCCAAGGGACGTGCCGACCTGGCGGACCATGCCCGAGGCGCCGCTGGCCGAGCCCGACTTCTCCGGCGGGATGTCGCTGAGGACCACGCTGGTCAGCTGGCTGGTCGCGAACCCGATGCCGATGCCGTGACAGATCAGACCTGGCAGCATCTGGAGGAGGGTGGTGTGGTCGGAGAACGCCACCGCGTAGAGGCCGATGCCGAGCGCCTCGAGCCCCAGGCCAGCGGTGATGACGTACTTGGGCCCGTACTTCGCACTGATCAGGCCGCCGACACGGGCTCCACCGAACACCGCCACGCCGGCAGGCAGCAGCCAGGTGCCCGTCTTGATCGCGCTGAAGTGCAACCCAGCCTGGAGGAAGATCGGGATCACGAAGAACGCGCCGAACTCACCCATCGCCAGCACACCGGTGTTGATCAACCCGTACCGGAACCCGCGATGGACGAGATCACCGAAGTCGAACACGACCGCGCGATCGGCCGCCGCACGTCGCAGCTCGAGCCGCACGAAGATCGTCAGCATGATCACGGCGACGAGCAGCGACCACGGCACCGGAGAGAGCCCGGCGATCCGGGTGCGCGAGATCGGCGACCACCAGCCGTATCGGCTGGCCTCGATGATGCCGAACACGAGGCCGAGCAGACCGATGGTCACCACCACGACGCCGGCCGGATCGACGCCCTTGGACCGCTCGTCCTTGGAGTCCCGGACGTACTTGAGCCCGGCCAAGATCGCGAGGGGTGCGATCACGACGTTGATCCGGAAGGCCCAGCGCCAGGAGTAGTCGGTGGTGAGGATGCCACCGAGGAACGGCCCGAGTGCGCCCGCGCCACCGGCGACCGCGCCCCAGACGGCGAACGCGCTGCCGCGCTCGCGGCCCTGGAACGTGGCCGAGATGATCGACAACGTCGCCGGCAGCATGGCCGCCGCGCCGATGCCTTCGAGCAGCGACTCACCGATGAACAGCTGGGCGACCGAGTGCGACAGCGAGGCGATCAAGGATCCGACCGCGAACATCGTCGCTCCGGCGAAGAACATCTTGCGCCGCCCGATGATGTCCCCGAGTCGGCCGAAGCTGATCAGCAGCGACGCGAAGACGAGTGCGTAGCCGGAGATCACCCACTGGAGCGACGAGACGTTGCTGTGGAAGTCCCGCACGATCGTCGGCACGGCGACGTTCAAGATGGTGTTGTCGAGCACGATGATGAACAGGGCGCTGGAAAGCACGACGAGTGCGATCCATCGCTTCGGATCGGTCTGGGCGGAGGCGGCGCCGGGGCCCGGCGATGTGCTGGTCGACATGCCTGCAAGGCTACTCAAACTTGACTAATGGGTCGAGCCGTTCGACGACCCGCCGCCGTCAGTCGACCGTGACGGTGTCGGCCTGAACGACCAGCGTCGTGTAGCCGTAGCGGCTGGTGACGATGTCGACGACGGCGCCGGTGACGTGGATCGTCGGATGGGTCGGGCTGACGGCGAGGTTGGGATCTCCGTAGAGGATCTCGACGAACAGGTACTTGGGAGGTTGGCCGGTGCAGGTCGTGGTCATCTGGATCGAATCCACGCCGATCTGCGGCGCGGTCGGGTACGCGATCACGCAGGTGTCGGTGAACGGCGATCCGATCGCGAGCGGTTGGTTGGGCTGCTTGGGTGGAAGGGTGCCGAGCGTGCTGGAGTCCTGCGTGGTGGTCGCGCCCGCTGCGGTCGTGGTGGTCGATCCGCCTGCCGGTGTCGATGTGGGTGCGGCTGCCGTCGAGGGTGGCGGGTCCGTGGCGGGTGAGCCGGCTGCGCTCAACGTGAGCGCCTTGCGCGACATGTTCCAGGCGTCCAGGTCGGCGGCGTGTCGATAGGCGGCAGACAACGCGTCCGTGTCGAGGGCCTGGACGCCGACCAACTTGTCGACGATCCCTGGAAGGTCGGTGAACCCACCGAGGCCCAGCGCCGACGCGAACACGGTGAGCGAGTTGGCAACGTCGTAGGCGGCGGCGGCGTTGCAGCCGATGTCCCCGAGCGTTCCGTTCCGGGCGAGGCACTCGCGGTAGTGCGGGCCGCTGGCGATGAGCTGGTCGATCAGCGCGCCGAGCGCCGTGGAGGCGTCGTGCAGCGTTCCGGCGGGGAGCACAGCGAGCACGATCTTCTGGATCGTGTAGCGGAGGTCCGCCGTGTCGTCGGTGGCCAGGCTGATCCCTGCTTCGCCGCTGCCGATGTCGAAGACCACGGTGCTGTCGGGCAGCAGGATCGTCAGATCCGGGAACGTTGCCGCGCTGGAGAGCGAGAGCAGCGAGCTGCCGTCGGGCACGCGTGCGTAGATCTTGGCATCGCCGGTCGCGGTGATCCGGGCGACGACGTCGAGTGTGCTCTTGACGTACAGGCGGGCGCCGTCGAAGCACGTGTCGAAGCCGAGACCTTGCGGTACGCCGATCCGGTCAGGGGTGCTCGTGCACAACGCCGCGTTGATGCCACCTGCCCCGACCGTGGGCGTTGACCCCGGCAAACCCGTCGTCAGCAGGGCGACCGCGGCCAGCAGCGCGACGGTGCGCCGGATCACAGGCTGAACCCGCACGTCGCACGCATCTGGATGTCAAGTGCTTCCAGTTGCAACTGGATCACCGCGACCGTGTTCGCATCCACGGCGCGGTTCGACACGGCGCCACGAACCGCGCCGAGGCCCATCGCAACGACGCCCAGGGTCTGCTGGTCGTTGCCGGTGGCCTGGGCCGACGCCGCCGCGAGGTCGTTGATCGCCGCAGCGACCACCGCGTCGGCTGCCGGGTCACCGCTGACCGCACCGACGATGGCTGTGCTCAGACCCAGCACCGCCCGGCTGGACGACACGGTCGTGCAGAACGCCGGTGCGTCGGTCGCCGGCACCAGCGGCGGCGGTACCTGCAAGTCGGGCACGGTGAACGCAGTGTCCGCGGCGGCGACGGGCACGGTGGTGGTCGTCGAGATGGTGCTCGGAGTGGATGTCGCGGCCGGGGGATGGGAGGTGCTCGAACAACCCGCCACCAGCACCGACAACCCGACCGAGACAGCCGCCCAACGGGATCGTGGAAGTACTCGGATCGCCGAATCGTACCGATTGGTTCTCCCCAGCTCAGGCATGCCCGCCGATCAGGGCAGACGCCCGCTCCGACACCCCGACGCGACGAAGCTGGGCGCGGCACGTGCCCGCAGCCTTACACTTGGCAGACACCCCGAGCCCGAGGAACCGATGACCGCGCCGAAGATCTCCAAGACGTCTGACACGGCGGTGCGGAGTGGACGCGAGCAGCGCAAGCTGCAACACCAGGCGCTGAGTCGGTTGCAGCTGCTCGATGCGGCCGAACAGGTCTTCGGCCAGAAGGGCTTCCACGAGACCACGCTGAAAGAGGTCGCCGAGATGGCCGACTTCTCCGTCGGATCGGTGTACTCGTTCTTCGAGAACAAGGACGACCTGTTCCGGCAGATCTTCGTGCGCCGGGGCGACGAGTTCATGCCGCTCATCCGCGAGCTGCTGTCCTCGCGGCGCAAGCCGCTCGACCAACTCCACGATCTCGTCGACTTCGAGATCGGCTACTTCCGCAAGAACCCGCGCTTCGGTCGGCTCTTCCTGAAGTTCTCCAGCGCCACGCTGCAATCGTCAGACCGCCTGGCCGACGAGCTGATGATGGGCAACTACGACGAGTCGATGACGCTGCAGGCCGACCTCTTCTCACGCGGTCAGAAGGCCAAGCAGTTGATCGCCGGTGACCCGTGGGTGCTGGCCCGCCTGCTGAGCGGTCTCACCGCGGCCTACCAGGCCCTCGATCCGCTCGTGATGTCCGACGAGCCCGATCAAGCCGAGCGCCTGTCGCTCGACGACTTCCACGACATCGTCACCCGCACCTTCGCGGTGTAACGCC
>JAOBWQ010000517.1 GCA_025463425.1 Ilumatobacteraceae bacterium
CCCGCCCGAACCCGGGTGAGACGCCGTCGGTCTGCTCACTGCGGACGATCGGCACCGTTTGGAAGCCAGCAACGGTGGAGCTGTAGTCGACCGTCGGCATCTTCAGGACCAGGAAGGTGAAGTTGATCTCGCAGTAGCCGTCCTTGGGCAGAACCACGTTCGTGTGAGGCGCAGCAGGCGTGAAGCGGTACTCGCCGGTCGTGTTGTTCGCCTTGACGATGTTGAAGACCCAACCATTGCAACCATTCGGGTCGACAGCAGGCGCGCCGGGCACCGCCGAGGCCGTTCCGGTGCCGGTCGCGCTGACCTGGTAGACGTCAGGGTCATATCCCGATGGGTCACAGATCGCATCGCCGGCGAACTTTCCGCACGTCGGCATCAGCAGGATGCCTGGGTCGCCGGAACAGACACCGCCGTCGCCCAGGTTGCACACGGTGTTCGAGACGTTGCTCGAGTTCGGGTTCCCGATGCGGATCGACGCCGAGTACGACCCCCCAACGGTCACTGCCGTGGGGAAGGTGGGCACCGAGCTGCCGGCGATCCCCGCCTGGGCTCCGCCCGCTGTGAACATGAGGCAGCCGAGGACGGCAATGGCGACAGCAACACAGCCCGCTACTGGTGACTTGACACGCATTTGACACTTCCGATCGTCGAAACTGAGGGTTTCCAACCTCGCAAAGTAATGGTGCGACCCTGCGATATCGGGGATGCCTTCCGACCTGCGGCGATTCGCCGAATCGGCTCGTTCTCGTCAAGCGTCGGGTGTTCGAGCCGCAGGACGACCAGGTCGTCGACGCCTTCGGGAACACTCTCCGTGAGCAAGGGGCCGGTCGTCATCTTGCAGGCGTCGGCGGGCGACCTCACGACAGCGGACGGGTCGAGCGGGCACATTACCGTTCGGCCCCATCCACCCGAGCGAACCGCGAGGCATCTCATGGCCACCCCACAGCCGTCCAACGTCCGACCGATCGACGATTGGGGCAAGCTCCTCGACCGCAAGATCGCCGTGGTCAGCGGTGGTGGCGACGGCATCGGAGGCGCCATCTCGCGGCTGTTCGCCGAACACGGCGCGATCGTCGAGATCGCCGAGATCGACCCCGAGCGCGCTGCGTCTGCTCAGCGCGACATCCGCGCGTCAGGTGGTGTGGCAGTGGCGGAAGCCGTCGACGTCACCGATCACGACGCGGTCGAACGGTTCGCCGCGCGGGTCCTCGCCGACCACGGTCGTGTCGACGTGCTCGTCAACAACGTCGGCGACTATCGCCCGCTGGTGCGCTTCCCGCAGTCGTCGCCGGAGTCGTGGAAGGCGATGTACGACATCAACCTGCAGCACGTGTTCTCGATGACCCACGCGTTCATCGGCTCGATGATGGAGCACCGCAGTGGGTCGATCGTCAACGTGCACTCCGTCGAAGGCATGCGCGGGTACCCGGGGGACCCGGTCTACGGCGCGATGAAGGCGGCAGTCGCCCACTTCACGACGTGCCTGGCTGCGTCGCACGGGCGCAACGGCATCCGCGTCAACGGCATCGGCCCCGACCTCACCCAGACGCCGCAGGTCGACTACATCTCGGGCAACGAGGACTTCGAGCACCTCTGGCCCTCGTGGGCGCCCGTGGGACGGCTTGGTTGGCCGGAGGACCAAGCGCGCGTCGCACTGTTCCTGGCCTCGGACATGTCCGGGTTCGTGACAGGTCACAACGTCCCCGTCGATGGCGGCACGAAGGCCGGCGGCGGTTGGTTCTTCTCCCCCACCGCAGGCCGGTTCGTCAACCGACCAACGGGGCTGTGACCATCCGCTCGCATCTCCGCCGCGCCGCGTGCTGCCTGTTGATCGCCGGTTCGGTGTGCGTCGCCGTGTCCTCGCCCACGGCCACCGCTGTCGATGCTGGCGACTTCTGCTCGCGGGTGTCCCCCGGTGACACCTCGTTCGACGTCGCTGAGCCGGCACTGATCGAGCTGTCCGGTCTGGCGGCGAGCCGCTCCCATCCGGGCGTGCTCTGGGCGCACAACGACTCGGGCGACACACCACGCCTGTTCGCGATGTCCGACGCGGGAGCGGCGCTGGGCGTCTTCGACGTCGCGGGTGCGCAGGCCACCGACTGGGAGGACATCGCCGTCGGCCCGGGCCCGATCGACGGACAGTCCTACATCTACATCGGCGACATCGGCGACAACAACGCCGTCCGGGATCACGTCACCGTCTACCGCGTCGCCGAGCCGAGCGACGCACCCACGGCCGACGGCACACTCTCGGGCGTCGAGGCCTTCGACCTCACGTATCCGGGCGGCCCCGAGGATGCTGAGTCGTTGCTCGTCGATCCGCTGAGCGGCGATGTCGTCATCATCACCAAGCAGCTGAGCGGCACGTCGAAGGTGCTCAGCGTCAGTCAGAGCCAGCTGGACGTCGACGCGGCGGTGGCGATGGCACAGGTCGCGACGATCCAGATCCCCGACACCGGCGCCTACGACCCGAACGAGAAGCTGGCGCTGCCGTCGACGATGGCCACGTCTGCCGACATCTCCCCCGACGGCTCCGTCGTCCTGGTGCGGACGTACCAGCAGGTCCTCGCCTTCGCCCGCGCACCCGGCCAGTCGGTCGGTGACGCGCTGGGTGGCACGCCGTGCTCGGCCCCTCAGGTCGCCGAGCCGCAGGGCGAGGCGATCGCGTTCTCGGCCGACGGCGA
>JAOBWQ010000536.1 GCA_025463425.1 Ilumatobacteraceae bacterium
TGGTGACGAGCTGGTCGACATCGTCGACGAGCACGACCAGGTGATCGCCACGGTCACTCGCCGAGAGATGCGCACGGCCAACCTGCGTCACCGCGCGGTGTACATCGTCGTGCAGGGAACCGACGGACGCCTCTTCGTGCATCAGCGCAGCTTCGCCAAGGACGTGCGTCCCGGCGCCTGGGACATCGCGGTCGGCGGCGTCGTCGGGGCGGGGGAGTCCTACGACGCAGCGGCCGTGCGCGAGGTCAGCGAGGAGATCGGGGTCGAGGGCGTGACGCTGACGCCGTGGGGCGGCGGCCTGTTCGGGGATGAGTCGTTCGAGCTGATCGGCCGCTGCTACCACCTCGTCCACGATGGACCGTTCACCTTCAACGACGGCGAGGTCATCGACTCGCGGTGGCTCAACCGGGCCGAGCTCGCCGCGCTGGTGCGCGACGGAGACGTCGTCAGCGACAGCGTCGCGCTGCTGCTCGACCGCCTCGTCGTCGCCGAGTAGCCGCCCGTTTTCCGGTTTCGGACTCGCGAAAGCACTCATCCCGCTAGCAACCGCCAGCGAACCAGGAGATTTGCGATGCCCGTCACCCATGGAGCCAACCCCGAAGAGCTGACCGCCCTCGGCAACACCTTGAAGCAGCAGGCCGGACCGATCGACAGCCTCGTCAGCACGGTGACGTCCGTGCTGGGCGGCACGTCCTGGGCGGGTCCGGCCCGCCAGCAGTTCGAGGACGACTGGAACACCACGTTCCGCACCGCGCTCGATCGGCTCAAGTCGGCGTTCGAGGCCGCCGGCGCGGACTGTGTCAAGCGTGCCGCAGATCTCACGATGGTCATGGGCTCCCGGTGACGCCGACGGCGTTCACGGCCTAGATTCGGGGGATGCTGCACGTCGAGTTCACGGTCGAGCCGTTCGTGGAGGGCCATCCCGGTCCGCACGTGACGGCTGCCGTGGGTGCGGTGGAGAGCGTGGGCGGCGAGGTCGAGTTCGGGCCGTTCGGCACGACGTGCAGCGTCCCCGACGAAGCGATGCCCGACGTCGTCGCCGAGCTGGTGCGTGCCGCCTTCGCGAACGGGGCCACCCACGTCACCATGCACGTCGCCAAGGGCGCCGCGTGACGTTGCCCCTGCCGCGGCATCCGTTGGTGCTCGCCATCCGACCCATCGCCGAAGCACTCGGGGCCACGGTGCTCCCGGTCGGCGAGCGCGAGGCCAGCGACATCCCGCTGATGTGGGAGGGCACGGTCATCGCCGTCGTCCGCCCGGCACCACTGCACGGCGCGCTGGACCGGTTGATCGAATCGGTCGAGCGGGAGTTCGGCAGTCGCCTGGCCGACCTCAACCGCGAGGACAAACAGCGCGCGATCCGCAAGCTCGACGAACGTGGCGCGTTCACCCTGCGCCGCGCGGTCGAAGACGTCAGCGACTCGATGGGCGTCTCGCGGATCACCGTCTACAACTACCTCAACGCGATCCACCGGTGACCCTGCGCATCCAGACCGAACGGCTGGTGCTCGACCGCCTCGTCGCGGCGGACGCGCCGGCTCTCTCGGCGCAGCGCAGTGACCCGGCGATCGGCGCGTTCCAGGGTTGGGCGCAGCCGTATTCGGTCGAGGCGGCGACGTCCCTGATCGCTTCCGCCGGTGGTCCGCTGCCGCCCGGCAAGGACGACGCCGCGGTGCAGTTGGCGATCCGCCAGCCCGACGGCACGTTGGTCGGCGACCTGATGGTCGGTCCGTGGCCGGGAGGCGCACACGCGGTGGAGATCGGCATCACCGTCGGCGTGTCGTTCCAGGGCCGGGGCTACGCCACCGAAGCCGTGCGCGCGATCGCCGGTCACCTGTTCGCCGGTGACATCCAGAAGCTGATCGCCTACGTCGCGACGGGCAACGCGGCCAGCCTGCGTGTGTTCGACCGGATCGGGTTCCGGCGCGAAGGCTTGCTACGCGACTCGTACCGGCTGGCCAACGGCGAACTGGTCGACGAGGTCGTGTTCGGCCTGACCCGATCTGATTGGTCTCGCCCGGCGCACGACTTCGACATCATCGCCTTCGACGCGGACGACACGTTGTGGCAGAGCGAGGACGGGTTCCATCACGCCGAGCGGCGCTTCGTCGAGCTGGTCGCGCCACACGTGTCGACGGGCATCGACGTGAAGGCCGCGCTCACCGCCGTCGAGCGCAAGAACTTGCACGTGCTCGGCTACGGCGTGAAGGCCTTCGGGCTGTCGATGGTGGAGGCGGCGATCACGCTGTCCGACGGCACGATCCCGGCACCGGTCATCGCTCAACTGGTCGAGATCGCTCGGGCGATGTTGACCGAACCGGTACATCTCCTCGCCGACGTGCCCGAGGTGCTCGAGGCGGTCGGCAAGACCCACCGGATCGTGCTGATCACCAAGGGCGATCTCGTGCACCAGAGCGCGAAGATCGAGACGAGCGGTCTTGCACACCACTTCTCCGACATCGAGATCGTGATGGAGAAGGACGCGGCGACGTACTCACGGATCATCACGCGTCTCGGCGTTCCGCCGTCGCGGTTCTGCATGGTCGGCAACTCGGTGCGCAGCGACATCCTCCCGGTCCTCGCCCTCGGCGCCAGCGCCGTGCACGTGCCGTACCCGTTGCTGTGGGACCTCGAGGAAGCACCGGCCGATCACGGCCGCCAGTTCGCCGAGCTGGAGTCGTTGAGTCAGCTGCCCGCGTGGCTCACGGCGTCCACCACTGCTCCATCCGAGTGACCTTGCCACCCGCGACCGTGACCACGTACCCGAACCCGGTGTACGTGTAGCCGTCGGGTGCGCCGGCCGCAGGTGCGTCGCCGTGCAGCAGGCCGTACAGCTCGGTACCGGTGACCTGGTAGCTCTTCTGCGTCGCTGCGTCCGACACGGTGATGTACTGGGAGCCGAGAGGCACCTCGACGGCGGCGGTCGGATCCTTGACCACGCCGTAGTCGTTGACGCACGAGTCGGTGTCTGCCGTGCCGAAGTGGGCAGTGCAGTCGTCGCCGCGGAACAATTGGACGAACTCGAGCACGACGGCGCCGTCAGCGGGCAACGGATCGCCGTTGTCGGCCACGGTTGCGTAGTACACGCCATCGGGCTGGGTTCCGGATGCCGCGATCGGCGCTGAGGTCGTCGGCACCTTCGGCGGCGCGACCTCCTTGAACTCATCGGCCGACGCTGCGGAGCTGGGGGTCGAGCCCGACGTGGGCTCGGTGGTGTCCGCGCCTGCTGTCGGGGTCGGCTCGGTGGCCGGCGATTCGGTCGATGCATCGGTCGGCGAGACCACGGTGGCGATCGTGACGGTCGGCTCGGTGGCCGCAGTGGTCGGCTGCGGCGCCGCCGTGCTGGTCGTCGCCGTGGCGGGCGTCGTGGCCGCTCCAGAGCTGCCCTTGTCGCTTCCGCAAGCAGAGAGGAGGGCAACCGAGCAGACCACGGCCGCAAAGCCTCGCTTCGATCGATTCGGGTAGGTCGTGGACATCATTCGCGCCGGATTCATCGATGAACTGTAGACATCCGGTCCCGGCGTCAAACATCGACCGTGGCTACAACCGCCTGAGCTGGACGTCTGTGACCCGATGGTCCGCGCCCTTGCGCAGGATCAGGGAGGCACGGGACTTGGTCGGGGCGATGTTCTCGCGCAGGTTGCGACCGTTGATCTCGTCCCAGATGAAGCGGGCGGTGGCCACGGCTTCGTCCCGAGTGAGGTGCGAGTAGTGCTGGAAGAAGCTGTTCGGGTCCTGGAACACCGTCTCGCGCAGGGCGAGGAAGCGGTCGATGTACCACTGTTCGATGTCCAGTTCGTCGGCGTCGATGTAGATGCTGAAGTCGAAGTAGTCGCTGACGAACTCGTTGGCCTCGCTGCCGACCTGCAGCACGTTGAGCCCCTCGACGATGAGGATGTCTGGCTGCTGCACGAGCGCACGCTCGCCCTCGACGATGTCGTACACGACGTGGCTGTAGATCGGTGCCGTGACATCTCGGGCGCCACTCTTGACCTGCCGGAGGAACTCGAGCAGCAGCTTGGTGTCGTAGCTCTCCGGGAAGCCCTTGCGGTTCATGATGTCGCGCTCTTCCAGGATCCGGTTCGGATAGAGGAAGCCGTCGGTGGTGATCAGGCCGACTCGGGGGTGATCGGGCCACCGCGCGAGGAGCGCCTGCAGGATTCGGGCGAACGTGCTCTTGCCGACCGCGACGCTGCCGGCCACGCCGATCACGTACGGCACCTTCGGCGCCATCTTGCCGAGGAACGTCGATGTGACCTTCTGCAGGTTCTGCGTCGCAGACACGTAGAGGTTGAGCAGCCGGGTCAGCGAGAGGTACACGGTGGCCACCTCATCGAGGTCGATCCGCTCGTTGATGCCGCGCAGCTCGTCGAGGTCGTCCTCGCTCAACGTCAGCGGAGTGGCGGCTCGGAGCAGGGCCCAGTGGTCACGGTTGAACGCGAGATACCGACCAGCTTCGGTGCCCAATGCCACGGGAGAACAGTAGGCCTAGCCTGTGCAGATCGCCGCATCGCTTCCCGCTCCCCGGCCTGCTCCGACCGGCTATGACAGCGGGCTCTCGGCGGCCGAACGCCGGCGCACCGGTGCCTGGTACACGCCGCCCGCGTTGGTCGCGCACGTCGTGGCGAACGCCGTCGGCGAGGTCCGCCCCGGCGAGGTCGTGAGCGTCCTCGATCCCGCGTGCGGCGACGGTCGGTTCCTGCTGGCCGCCGCCTCCGCGATCGAAGCCCAGGGTGGCGTCGCGCTGTTGACCGGCGTCGACATCGACCTCGGTGGACTGCGTGCGGCGGGGATCAGCGCGTCGTCGGCTCCGGTGATCGAGGCGGTCGAGGCCGACGCGCTCGACCACGACTGGGGCGATCGCCGGTTCGATGTCGTGGTCGGCAACCCACCGTTCCTCTCCCAGCTCGCGTCTGCCACGGCGCGCAGGGGTCGATCGCGCTTCGGCGGCGGCCCGTACGCAGATGCGGCGGCAGACTTCCTCGCGCTGTCCGTGCGATCGGCCACCGAACGTGGAGGGCGTGTCGGGCTCGTGCTGCCGCTCGCGTTGCTGACGGCGCGCGACGCCGGTCCGATCCGCAGCAGCGCGACGGCCGATGCCGACCTGGAGTGGTTCTGGTGGTCGGACGACGCGATGTTCGATGCGAGTGTGCGGACCTGCGCGGTCGGTCTTCGTCGCGGCGGGCACGCGGACCGCAGTCCCGTGCGCCGCGCCAGTGGTTCCGGCTTCGACGGCCTGCCGGCAGTGTCGCCTCCGCCGACGAGCGCCAACGAGCACTGGGGTTGGTTGATCGCTGACGTGCATGGCGTGCCCGAGGTCCCAGCTGTCAGGAGCACGTCCACGATCGCCGATCACGCGCTGGTCACCGCGAACTTCCGCGACCAGTACTACGGCTTGGTCGGCGCCGTCAGTGACGAGGGTGACGGACCGCCGCTGATCACCACGGGACTGATCGATGCCGGCGCGTGCCATTGGGGGAGTCGCCCCACTCGCTTCGCCAAGCAGGCGTTCGCCGCGCCACGCGTCGACCGCACTGGACTGGCGCCGTTCATGCAGCGTTGGGCCGATCGGTGCCTCGTGCCCAAAGTGCTCGTCGCGACCCAGACCCGCGTGCTCGAAGCCGTGGTCGACGAGCACGGGGCTTGGTTGCCGGCGGTGCCCGTGGTCCGTCTCGTGCCGCACCTCGATCTCGCGCCGGTCTCGGTGTGGGAGGTCGCTGCGGTGCTGACGTCCCCAGTCGCCTCGGCGCTGATCGCCGGGCAGTCGGTCGGCAGCGGGCTGTCGGCCACGACGATGCGGGTCAGCCAGCGCACGCTGGGGGCACTGCCCTGGCCGGCCGGCCCGTTGGCATTGGCCGTCGCCGCGTTGCGGTCCGGCGATCTCATCGGCTGTGGTCGGATGGTCGATGCCGCGTACGGAGTGGATGACGTCACCCTCTTGAGATGGTGGCGCGACGGGCTGTCACACCAGGGCGTGCCCAGCGGCATCTCCTCTGTGTGATGTCCACGTCCGACCCGTCGCTCGACGCGGCCAACCAGCGCTGGGCGACGGTCTACCGGGACGAATCCCCCCGGCTGATGCGTCTGGCGGCTGTGCTGGTCGGGCCCGACGGCGCACACGATCTCGTCGTCGATGCGGTCCACCGGGTCGTTCACCGGGAAGACTTCGACCGCATCGCCGAGCCGGGGGCGTATCTATCGCGGGTGTTGGTCAACGCCGCGCACGAGTTGCACCGATCCGATCAACGTCGCCGAGCCCGCGAGGAACGCGTCGGACGCCAGGCCACCGAGCGGTCGATCGATCCGGCGAGCTCGATCGACGTCCAGCAAGCATTGCGCCGCCTCAGCGCACAGCAGCGCGCGGTCGCGTATTTCACCTACTGGGAAGACCTCGGCATCGCAGATGTCGCGCAACGGCTCGAGGTCTCCGAGGGCACGGTTCGCCGCCAACTGGCGCGGGCCAAGGACAAGCTCCGGGAGGTGCTGCGATGAGCAACGCAACTGCGAACGAAGAGCTGGAGGCAGCTGTCCGGCTCGCGATCCGCACGGTCGTCACAACGCCGACGACCACCGCGCCGACCTTCGCCGATGTCGTCGCCGGGCCGGTCGCGACCGCCGGGCCGATCCCCACCGGCCGTGTGAGCCACCGCTGGCTCGCGCTCGCAGCTGCGGTGGTGCTGATCGTCGTCGGCCTCGCGTGGTTGGCGGCGCACGATCGCGACACCGCGGGGCCGGTCACGGATCGACAGGGGCTTGCGGGGTACGTGCTGCCCACCGAGCTTCCGGCCGGCTGGCACCTGTACAGCGTCTCCGAGCACGCGTCCGACCCGACGATCCCCTACCCCGGCATCCAGGTGTACGCCAGCGGCGACGGCACCCGACACGCCGTGGTCGAGGTCGTTCCGTGGTCGTCCCAAGCCGCCGGCCGCGAACATCCGACCGGCGGATCCGTTTCCGACGCCGAGTGGAACCCGGGGGCGCAGAGCTCGACAGGGCTCTCCACGCTCAGCTGGCCGTCGTCGGCGATGCAGGCCGACACGCGCATGACCGTGGTCGGGTTCGACGAGGCGCAGGCCCGGGCGTTCGCGGCGTCGCTCGTGCCGGCTGACGATTCGTCGTACTCACCGACGGCTGCCAAGGGCTACGAGTACGAGGCAGGCCAACCACCGACCACCGACGCAGCGAGCGGCGAGCTGCGCTACAGCGACGACCATGGCGGCGACATCATGGTGCGGCTGACCACCGGAGTGCCGTCGATCGACGCGTTGCTGCACCCCGACGAACCCGTGGGTCACCTGTTCGTCTCGGACAACCCGGACACCCAGAGCGTGTCGGCGTCACGTGTTGTCGGCGACGTGGCGGTCGCCCTCGCTGCCTCAGCAGGTGTCTCCGGCACACCCAGCTCCGCCGCATCGATCACCGCGTTCATGAACGCGCTTGCACCATCCACGGCCGCAGCGTGGGCGGATCAGGCCGAGGCGCTGTCCGCTCAGATCGTCGACCAGCCGGTCATCTCCACCGTCGCGACGAAGTACGGCTCGATCGTCCAGCGCGTCGGCCCGACGATCTCCGGGCTGTGCTTGCAGCAAGGAACTGCCGGATCACTCGTCGAGACATGTGTCGGCACGCGTCCCGTGGACTCCGGCTCGCACACCGATCCCGCGCCGAACGACGAGCTCGACTTCCTGGTCGCCGGGCGCTGGTTCGTGGTCTACATCGGGAGCAATGCGTCACCGTACGGATCAGTGACGGCGACGAATCCGAACGTTGCGAAGAGCTCGGTCGACGTCGCCGGCAAGGTCTACGTCGTGTTCGCTCCGGGCGCTGAACTCAACCGATTCACCTACACCCTGGGCGCGGACTCGACGCAAACGGCGCACCGGCCGATCATCGTCGGCTGACGGCCGATCAGGTGCCGGCGGCGACGGTGGTGCTGGCCGGCTCGTGCCGGCCATCGACGATCGCCGGGATCTCGTCCGCCTCGACCGGCTTGCTCCACAGGTAGCCCTGGCCCGTGGTGCAGTTCAGCCGGCGCAGCACGGCCGCCTGCGCCTCCTCCTCCACACCCTCGGCGACGATCGCGAGATCGAGGCTGGAGGCGAGCTCGATGATCGACCGCACGAGCGCGGCCTCGGTCGTGCTCGTCGAGAGGCGCTGCACGAACGACTGGTCGATCTTGACGACGTCGACGGGCAGGCGGCTGAGGTAGCTCATCGACGAGTAGCCGGTACCGAAGTCGTCGATCGCGACGCGCACTCCGCTGGCGCGGAGCTGGTCGAGACGCGCAGCCATCTGCTCCAGATCGACGACGAGCACCGATTCGGTCAGCTCCAGGACCAGTCGATGCGGCTCGATGCGGTGCAGGGCGAGACGGGCGAGGACGCGGTCGCCGAAGCCGGGCTCGTCGAGCTGCCGGGTCGAGACGTTGACCGCCATCGAAAGGTCGTGCAGACCATCGGCCGTCCAGGCAGCGAGTTGCGCCAGCGCGGCGTCGAGCACCCACTCGCCGATCTCGACGATGAGGCCCGATTCTTCGGCGATCGGGATGAACCGCAATGGCGGCACCGCGCCGTGCACCGGGTGTGTCCATCGCAGCAAGGCCTCGACGCCGTCGACGTGGTCGGTGGCGATGTCGATCACCGGCTGGTAGACGAGGCGCAGCTGACCGTGTTGAACGGCCATGCGCAGGTCGTTGGCGAACTCGGCGCGTTCGTGGTGCAGCTGCTCCAGCTCCGGCTCGAACATCGCCCACCTCGCGCCGCCGTGTCCCTTCGCGCTGTACATCGCGATGTCGGCCCGACGCACGAGCTCCACGCCGTCGACTCCGTGCTCGGCCATCGCCACGCCGACACTGGCGCGTAGCTGCACCTCGCGGTCATGGGCGGGAAGTTCGATCGGCTGCGAGAGCAGGACGAGGATCCGACCGGCGACGCGTTCGGCTTCGGCGGGAACCACGCCTGCCAGCACGACGGCGAACTCGTCGCCGCCCAGGCGGGCAGCGTGATCACCGGAGCGCAGCACTTCGCGAAGGCGAGCGCCGGTGCGACTCAGCACCTCGTCGCCGGCGTCGTGGCCGAGCCCGTCGTTGATCCGCTTGAACCCGTCGAGATCGATGAACAGCACAGCGGCGTCGTCGCGCCTCAGGGTGAGGTGATCGACGAGGTCGGTGAAGCCGAGCCGGTTGGGGAGTCCGGTCAACGGATCGGTCGCGCCCTGCTCTTCGCTCAATCGCCACGCAGCCACGTGAACAGCGGCGGCAGCGACGACGAAGGCGGCGTGGAACATGGCCCACTTCCACGGGGCGTGGATCGCCGCTTCGGTGCCGAACACACCCTTCGGGTCGAGCGCGCCCATCACGCCGTGGTGCAACAGGACGAACACGATCGCGACGATGAACGGCACCCAGTCCTGGTACAGCGTGATCAGACCGACCATCACGAAGAAGTGGAAGTGCCATTCGGTCACGCCGCCCGCCTGGTGCACGAACATCGCCGATGCGGTCAGCAGGCTGAGCGTGGCGTAGGCCGAACGCACGGCAGGCCGCGCTGTCGAGACGCGTGCCCAGAACGCGATCGAGGCCACGACTGACGCTTCGCCGCAGGCATGGAGCACGCCGACGTGGCGGTAGATGCCGAAGGCCAGCACGGCGAGGGACTGCACGAGCGCGACGTTGACGATCGCCCGATGACGACGGTTCCAGACCCGAGGCGACAGCAGGCTGCCCTTCGGCAGCACCTCACGCACGTACGCGATCCAACCCTCGTACGTGACCGTCTGCGGCCGGGTGGGCCGCTGCGGCGTGGTTGGCATCGCGGGGCGCGACTCTGCTCTGGGCATGAGAGGGGCATCGGCACTCTTGTCGCGATCTTGAGGGCACTCACCCGGGGGAGTGCTTCCGGGTCAGCGCCTCCAGGGAGCGAACGGCGACACGGCGCCCTCGCCACCGGTGAGCACGTCGTAGCCGTCGTCGGTGACGAGGATCGTGTGCTCGAACTGCGCGGTGCGCTTGCCGTCGGCGGTGACCGCGGTCCAGTCGTCGTCCCACATCTTGTGCTGCCACGTGCCGAGCGTGATCATCGGCTCGAT
>JAOBWQ010000542.1 GCA_025463425.1 Ilumatobacteraceae bacterium
CCTTGCAGGCGGCGGCGAACTCGTTCATCGGGGCCGCAGCCGCGCCGCTGGCGTTGAACGGCACCAGCGGCTCGCGGGTCTTCCGGTCCTTGACCAGCTCGAGCGCCCAGAACATCCCGACGCCGCGGACCTCGCCGATCGACGGGTGCTTCTCGGCCAGCGCCCGAAGCGCCGGCCCGACCGTGCCGTCGCCGACCTCGCGGACATTCTCGAGGATCTTCTCCTCGCGGAAGATCCCGATCGAGGCCACCGCGGACCCGCACGCGAGCGGGTGCCCGGAGTAGGTCAAGCCGCCGGGGAACGGGCGGTCGTCGAACGTCGCGCCGATCGCGGCGGAGATGATGACCCCGCCGAGGGGGACGTACCCGGAGTTGACGCCCTTGGCGAAGGTGATGAGGTCGGGGGTGACGCCCCAGCGGTCGATGGCGAACCACTCGCCGCAGCGCCCGAACCCGGCCATGACCTCGTCGGCGATCATCACGATGCCGAACTCGTCGCAGATGTCGCGCACGCCCTGCAGGTAACCGGGCGGCGGGACGAGGATGCCGTTGGTGCCGACGACCGTTTCGAGGATGAGGCAGGCGATGGTCTGCGGGCCTTCGACCATGATCGTCTCGCGCAGGTGAGCCAGCGCACGCTCGGACTCCTGCTCTTCGCTCCCGGCGTAGAAGCTGCTGCGATACGCGTACGGGCCGTAGAAATGGACCACGCCGGACACGCCGGTCTCGTTCGGCCAACGCCGCGGGTCGCCGGTGACGGCGATCGCACCGCCCGTTGCGCCGTGGTAGCTGCGATAGGTGGCGAGCACCTTCTGGCGGCCGGTGTAGATGCGCGACATGCGGATCGCGTTGTCGGTGGCCTCGGCACCACCGTTGGTGAAGAAGACCATGTTGAGGTCGCCCGGAGCCAGCTCGGCGATCAACCGTGCCGCCTCACTGCGTTGCTCGTTGGCGTGGAACGGAGCGATCGTGCACAGCTTGCCCGCTTGCTCTTGGATGGCTGCGACGAGCTTGGGGTGCTGGTGGCCGATGTTGACGTTGACGAGCTGGCTGGCGAAGTCGAGGTAGCGGTTGCCGTTCTCGTCCCAGAACCAGCTGCCCTCACCGCCGGTGACGACCAGCGGGGTCAGCGCGCCCTGCGACGACCAGCTGTGGAAGACGTGGCTGCGGTCGTTGAGGTAGGCGGAAGATGGCGGGGCGTCGAGCGCGGTCATGGCTGCATCGTATTCGATACACGAGGTGCGGTACAGACCACGTTCTGTTACCGCACAAACATTGCACGAAGTGAGCGCAGGTAGGGTCGCGGGCATGGGTGAGATGATCGAGTTCGCGAGCAACGGTGGGACGGCGCAGGGCTACCTGGCGGGCGACACGGGGCCGGGCGTGCTGGTCATCCAGGAGTGGTGGGGCCTCAACGATCACATCAAGGACGTCGCCGATCGCTTCGCCGCAGCGGGCTTCGTCGCCCTCGCACCTGACCTCTACCACGGTGTCACCACCACCGAGCCCGATGGTGCCGGCAAGCTGATGATGGCGCTGAACATCGACGAAGCCGGCAAGGACATGTCCGGCGCGATCGACGAGCTGCAGCGGCGCACAGCCGCCACCAAGGTCGGTGTGATCGGCTTCTGCATGGGCGGTGGGCTGGCCCTCGTCGTGTCGTGCAAGCGTCCCGACGCTGTCGCGGCCGTCGCCCCGTTCTACGGCCTCATCCCGTGGGAGAGCGCCCAGCCCGACTGGAGCAAGCTCGCCGCGAAGGTCGAGGGCCACTACGCAGCCGACGATCACTTCTTCACCCCGGAGAACGCCGAGGCGCTGCAGACGCAGCTGCGATCGCTCGGCAAGGACGCGACGCTGCTCGTGTACCCGGAAGTGGATCATGCCTTCTTCAACGACACCCGACCCGAGGTCTACAGCGCGGACGCGTCGAAGACCGCATGGCTGCGCGTGCTCGACCTGTTCCGCAGCGAGCTCTGACCAAGGGTCTCAGCGGCGGTTCGCGCCGCTGCGTCAGCCGAGGCCGTTGGTGATCGCTGCGAACGCTTCATCGATCAAGCCCGGCAGCTGCGACCCCTCGGCGCCGCTGGCGACCCATCGCTCGAGGATGATCCAGATCGCCTCGGTGAACGCTGCGGCGAGCACGCGTGGCACGAGATCGTCGGGCTGCACACCGAGGCGTGCCGCGAACCCACGCTCGAGATCGGGCCGGTGCTCGTGGAAGCCGTCCTGGGCGAGCAGGCGCAGGGCCGGGTCGGCGAGGATGATCCCGAGTTGACGCAGTTTGAGGCCGTGCTCGTCGAACATCGTGCCCAACTGCTCGCGCAGCACCGCGGCGAGGGCTTCGGTGATGGTCTCCGTCGCCGGCCGGGCGATGAGCGCGTCGATCACGAGATCACTGTGGTCGTGCTTGTCATGCTTGTCGTCGTTCTGGCCGTCGAACAGCAGCGCGGTCTTCGACTCGAAGTAGCGGAAGAACGTGCGTGACGAGATGCCCACCGCGTTGGCGATGTCCTCGACCGTCGTGTGCTCGTAGCCTTTGGCTTCGAACAGGCGCAGCGCGGCCTCGAGGATCGACAGGCGCGTCTCGCTGCGCTGGCGTTCGCGCAACCTCACCCCCGGCACGGCACACAGAGTAATCCGGCCCGACACAGCGCCTGTGACATCGGTGACAGAGGTTGACATTCTGTCAGTCTATGACACATAGTCATGAGATGACAAAGGTTTTGTACCGAATCGGTCGATGGTGCGTGCGCAACCGGCGCCGGGTGACGCTGGCGTGGGTGGCCTTCGCGATCCTCGCCACCGTGCTCGGCCGTGTCGCCGGCGGCGAGGCGTCGAACAAGTTCTCGGTCCCGGGTGTCGAGTCGCAGAAAGCGATCGATGTCCTGACCGAGCGCTTTCCGTCCGCAGCCGGGACGTCGGCGCAGGTCGTCTTTGCCGCCACGAGCGGCACGTTGGCAGATGCGCCGACCAAGACGGCCGTCGACAAGATCGTCAAGGAGATCAGCGGTCAGCCGAACGTCGGCGCGGTCAGCGAGCTGCACAGCTCCGCCGACGGCACGATCGGTTTCGTCGCAGTCTCGTACGTCAAACCGCTGGCCGACATCAAGACACAGGCGTTCGACGCCCTCGACGCGACGGTCAAGGCGTCGGAGTCCAGCAACCTCAAGATCGAGCTCGGCGGTGAGCTGCCGACGGCAGCCACCAACGCGCCCCCTGGCGGACAAGAGGTCATCGGCCTGGCCGCGGCCATCATCGTGCTGCTCATCGCGTTCGGGTCGGTCGTCGCGATGGGCCTGCCGATCGGTACCGCCCTGCTCGGTCTTGCCGCCAGCATCGGGCTGATCACATTGATCTCTGCCGTCGCGGACATCAACGACATCGCCACCGTTCTGGCGACGATGATCGGACTCGGCGTCGGCATCGACTACGCGCTGTTCATCGTCACCCGCCATCGGGAGAACCTCCGCCTCGGGATGACCGTCGAGGAATCGGCCGGTCGTTCCATCGCCACGTCCGGTTCGGCCGTGCTGTTCGCCGGGATCACCGTCGTCATCGCGATCTGTGGCCTGGCCATCGCCGGAATCCCCAACGTAACCTGGATGGGTCTCATGTCGGGCATGACGGTCCTCGTCATGGTTGCCATCTCGCTCACCCTGCTGCCGGCCCTGCTGGGCTTCGCCGGCCACCGGATCGACAAGGTCAGCAAGCGCGCGGCGAGGAAGGCCGCCGCTCGCGCTGCCGATCCCACGTATGTCGCCAAGGAGAGCCGTTGGCACCGTTGGAGCCGCCACGTGTCCAAGCATCCGGTCCGCTACCTGGTCGGTGGCGTGGTCGTGCTCGGTACGTTCGCCGCTCCGCTGTTCAGCCTGCGCCTCGGCATGGTCGACAACGGCACCAAGTCGACCGAGGTCACCACGCGCCGCGCCTACGACCTCCTCTCGAAGGGCTTCGGTCCGGGCTTCAACGGCCCGCTGCTGCTCTCGGTCGAGCTCGACAGCGGCACCACCGTCGACTCCCTGGCTCCGTTGCGTGCGGCCATCGCCAAGGACTTCGACGTGCAGTCGGTCTCGCCGGCTCGCGGCAACGCCGACGGCACGGCTGCGATCATCCAGGTCACGCCGAAGTCGGCACCGCAGGCCAGCCAGACCGCAACGCTCGTCCACCGCCTGCGCGACGAGGTCATCCCCGAGGCAGCGGCATCGATCCCGGGTGCGCACGTCTACGTGGGTGGCCAGACCGCCGTCTCGATCGACCTGTCGGACAAGATCTCGGGGCGTCTGCCGTGGTTCATCGCTGCAGTCATCGGCCTGTCGATCCTGCTGTTGATGTTGGTCTTCCGCTCGGTCGCCGTGCCGATCAAGGCAGCGGTCATGAACCTGCTGTCCATCGGTTCTGCGTACGGGATCATCGTCGCCGTCTTCCAGTGGGGCTGGCTGAAGAGCCTGATCGGCCTGCACGAGACGGTCCCGATCGTGTCGTTCTTGCCGATGATGATGTTCGCGATCCTGTTCGGCCTCTCGATGGACTACGAGGTGTTCCTGCTCTCCCGCGTCCGTGAGGAGTACCTGCACCGCAAGGACTCCACGGCTGCAGTGGTCGAAGGCATCTCCGCAACCGCTCGGGTGATCACGTCCGCCGCGCTGATCATGATCTGCGTGTTCGGCTCGTTCATCCTCGGCGACGAGCCGACGATCAAGATGTTCGGCGTCGGCCTCGCCCTCGCGGTCCTGATCGACGCCACCATCGTCCGCACCGTGCTGGTGCCGGCAACGATGAAGCTGCTCGGTGACTGGAACTGGTGGCTGCC
>JAOBWQ010000544.1 GCA_025463425.1 Ilumatobacteraceae bacterium
CTACTTTGGTTCCGCGGTCAGCAAGAGGTGCCACCCGAAGCGATGCTCGAAAGCTCGGAACAAGCGCTCCGGCATCCACCGGAAGTACCACTGCTTCACATACCGATGCTCGACGTAGTCCTTGATCCGGTACGGAAAGACATGGTCGACCGAGACCTCGGTGACGCGGAAGCCGGCGCGTTCGAGGAACTCACGCCCGGTCTTGCGCGTATAGCTGAAGGTCACCGGACAGCCGGTCTGCGCCTCGGAGTGAGTCGCAACGAGCTCGTCCGTCTTCCAGAAGCGCCCGTAGCCCTGGGTCACGACGATCCAGAAGACCTTCCACGAGTGGCGGTTGTACACCATCACCTTCAGTGTGCTTCCCGGCGCCATCAGCGCGCGGATCTGCTCCATCGCACGATCCGGGTGCGGCGTGTGGTGCACGACTCCGAACGAATAGGCGAGGTCGAATTCACCGCTGACCGCCGATGTCAGCTCCTCGGCGTTCGCCTGTACGAACTCGATCTGGTCGGCAACGCCCATCACCTCGGCGCGCTGGCGGGCGATGTTGATCGATTCGGTCGACAGGTCGACGGACGTCAGGTGTGCGCCGGCGCGCGCGAAGTTGATCGAATCGGTGCCGATCCCGCAGCCCACTTCGAGCACCCGCTTGCCTGCCCAGCGCTCGAAGTCGGCGAAACCGGGGATGTGCGGCTCGACCCGGTACTTACGTGCCTCGACTTCGTCGAAGTACTCCTTGGAACCGATTGGCTTCTGCGAGTGGCGGATGTTGCACGGGCGAGCATCCCAATACTGGCGGACGTCTTCCACCGACTTCGTTGCAAAGGCTTTGGACATCGAGCTGGTCTCCGGGGGCGAGTTGGATCGGCCGAGGAGGCGAAATTCCTCCCCGGGTGCGGCGAGCAGACTAACAGCAGGTGCCGCACAAAGAACGAATGCATGACCTACGTCAGCGGAACCAGGCCGCTGGAATAGAGCGCACTGCGAGACGCGACGAAGACTCGACGCAACAGGTGTCCGTCGCGGAAGAAGGCGTCGTCGCCGACGGGCGTCCAGATGAAATCGGGGAAGTCGGGCCGCTCGACGGCTGCGTAGACGTGATCGAACCCGATGCGATTGAGCGCGAGTGCCAGGTAGCTCGAGCTCGGCCGGTGCGCCAGGCCACGAAGCGCCTGGCTCACGGTCAGCGTTTCGTCGTCCAGGCGTGCGATTGGAAGTGGCGAGTCGCAGACAACCGTCTCGATCAACAGCAGATCATCACAGACTTCAGCCATGTTGCGGAGCGCCCGGACCGGGCTTTCTAGGTGATAGAGGAGCCCGTAGCAGAAGACGATGTCGAAGCGGCCAAGCGTTAGGAGGCTGTCCTCGACGTCGGCGACTTCACTCCGCACGTCCGGAAAGCGGCGCTGCAACTCGTCGACGTTCTCGCGCCGCGCTTCGGTGGTCACGAGTCGGCAGTCGCGCTCGAGGAAGAAGGGACTGAGGAAGCCGACGCCGGCGCCGACCTCCAACACGCTTCGCCCGTTGACGTCGAGATCGAGGCCTGCCAGGTGGTCGAGCCGCGCCCTGTTGATCCACGACGCCGCCGGGGTCTCGAAGCACTCGATGCCACCGGTCTCGGGCCGAACCTCGGTGGCCACGTTGCGGCGCGCGACCAACGGCTGAGGGACGTCGCCAGCCGCAGCCTCGCCGATGTGAACCGACTCGACCACGACGGATGAACGCGCGCCATGTGGTGCTCTATTGCGAAAAATGATCGAGCGGTAGCCGACCGGAAGCACATGCTCGATGACCGTCCGACCATCCGCTGGGAGATACTCGTTTTCGAACAGGATGCTCCCGTCGAGGCCGGTCACCGCCACGCCAATTGCGCCTGTTTTCACTGTGAAATCACACCTGGCAACCACAGACCTGTCTTGGGTGTCGGAGACCGCCGGAAGCTCGAGCGCGTACGCCCATTGCTCTGGAGTGGTCACGACGTCCCAAGGTCCCTCACCACGAACAGTCGCGCCATTATGAACTAACTGCCGGGCGTGAGGGGTTGCATCCACACCGTGCAATCTAGTGGTGCGTGAGGCAACGTTTGCTCGTCGGCTGATGTCGGCGAGGTCCGGTTGCGGGCCGCGTTACGTATCCGTGGCCGACGTGCCATCGGTTCGCTGGAAGATGAACCATTGGTGCTGCCAATGGTCACGATGAAAGTCGATCAGCTCGAACTCCGGGTGTTCACGTAGCCAGTCGAGCGCAGCCGCCCGCTCTCCGACGCTGGAGCTCGCACGCGTCAGTCGCCAATCATCGAAGTAGATCAGCGCGCCGGGCTCGAGCAGCGGCGAGACGAACCGCAGCACGTCGACGGTCGGCTCGCGCAGGTCACAATCGATCACACAGACCGATACCGACTCCGGGGTCAGCCCGTACTCGGCCGCATCTGTGCGCAGCGTGGTGTCGTAGAAGCCCTCGACGATGCGCAGACGATCCGCGGGCATCTCCACCAGGTCGGCGAGCGCCTCGAACGTTCTCCGGTTGCAGCAGTAGCCGCCCGCGTAGAAGTCGCCGCCGGTGTACTCGGTCTCCAGTGGCATCGGCGTCGAGAGTCCGGCGAAGGAATCGAAGGCGTAGAAGTTGCCCTGCAGCCAGTGACGGTGTCGGAAGAATGACGGGAAGAACGATCGTCCGTACCACGTGCCGAACTCGAGGTAGTGCCCGCGCAGCGCGCAGCGCGCGACGTAGTTGACCTCCGGAGTCGTCTCCCACGCCGACTGTAGAGGGGTGTGGGTACGAAGCACGGGATCGACCAGTGCGGCTGCGTCTGGCGGAAGAACCAGAACGCCGCGGCGGGACATTGGTTCGGCCATGCGCATCAGTTGCCCGTACTGTGAGGCGCACAAGGCAACGACAGCGTCGATCTCGGGCGGCACCTCCGTGACTGGAGCCAGCGTCCACCCGCGTGCCGTCAGCGCGGCAGCGTCTCTCGGCGGCTCGGGGCCGTGGAGCAGGACGGTTGGCTCCAGCTGAGGATCGATCGAGTCGTCGGGATCGAGCGCGCACAGCGCGACCGGCCCCGTGCTCCGCTGGCGAGCAAATGCCAACATGCGGGCGAGCGTCACGACGGTCGCTCAGCCCGCATCGGGGATCACGCCTTTGCGACATTGCGCGAAGTGACGCGTGCGCCAGCTACCGGCCACGAGGGTCGGCGCTGCCACACCGAACAACTCGCCGCCATAGCTGCCGTCGTCGGCAGCCTGATAGGCGAGTTGGAGCAAGGGACGTTCGCTCGGCGTCGCCGGCGTCTCGGAGTAGTGCCACGTGAGGAAGTCCATCACCACGACATCGCCGACGTCGAGATCCGGCGCCAGCACTGGCATCGGCTCGAAGTCCGCGAGGTTGATGGTGCCTCGTTCGAGGTTCCCGTAGCGGTGCGATCCAACGACGAACTTGAGCCCGCCGTTGCCGCCGTCGGCCTGCGTGCGTTCGAGCGGAACGAAGATGGAGACCTTGCGCTGTCCGCCGTTGAAGTACGGCATGTCCTGATGGATCGAGATGGCGCCTGTCCAGTGCTCGTCCTTGATGAGCACCCGGTTCATGTAGAGGGCCACGTCTG
>JAOBWQ010000598.1 GCA_025463425.1 Ilumatobacteraceae bacterium
GTCGAGCATCGCGGGTGAGATTACTGCCGCCACCGATCCGCTAGAACGGCGGCCATGATCGTCGTCACCGGCAGCCTCGTCGCCAAACCCGAAGCGTTGGAGGAGGCGCTGGCGATGAGCCTCGAGCACGTCCACCGATCGCGCCTCGAGCCGGGCTGCCTGCTGCACTCCGTGCACCGCGATGTCGAGGACCCGAACCGGCTGATGTTCCTCGAGCACTGGGCCGATCGCGACGCACTGCTGGCCCACTTCGCCGTCCCTGCCTCACGCGTGTTCGGCAAGGCCGCCGAACAGCTCGCCAGCGAGCGTTCGACGATGGTCGTCTACGACGCCGAGCCGATCACCGAGCAACTGATCCCGCGCCGCCGCGAACGCCCCTGACGAGACTGCGAAGACCACGCAATGAAGGGGGTGATGTTGCGGCCGGGTTCGGCTGCGGCGGCCGCGCCGGTCTCCGGGGACATGTCCATTTCGCCAGGCGGGTGGCTGGGTTGTCACGCCGAACAACGTGGCCAACCGTCCGCCGAAACGAGAACGCTCCCGGAGGCACCCATCCGCTCAAGAGCGCACCACGGGGCGAGTTCGGGCGGACAGGTCGCCCAACAGCGCCCCGCGGGGTGATCTTGAGCGTGAAACTGGCCTCCGCAGCCGGCACAGAGCCCGCAGCACCGCCCCCGTTTCATTGCGGGGTTCCGGGGGAGCGGGCCTCGACCGGCTCAGCGGTCGAGGAGCGCGCTCAGCGCGTCGGCGACCTCGCTCGGACCGGCCACACATCGCAGCCGGGCACCGACGGCGGCGGCCAACGTCTCGGCCTCGGCCGAGTCTCCCTCGGGGGCGATGATCAACAGCTCGTCGAGCGCGCTTGCGGCCGAGACGACGTCGCCGTCGACCGTCGCCCGGCAATCGGACAGGAGGACGGCGATCCGCCTGCCGGCTCGTGAGCGCTGCAGCTGCAGCTGCGCCACCCGCAGCGCGCCGGCGACGTCGGTGGTGCCGAACCCGCGGAGGGCGAGGATGTCGGTGACGACGCGCTCGCTGTCCTTGTGCACGTCCTGCGACTTGGCGACGACGACGTCCTTGCCGAACGCGAGCACGCTGTAGTCCTCGGGCGACCGGGACGCCACCGCTGCCGCGGCGACCGCCGATGTCGCCAGCGGCTTGCCGCCCATCGAACCGCTGCGATCGACCATCAAGCAGAATGCGGTGCCGGGCTTGGCCCAGCCGCGCACCCGCAACCCGTTCGGATCGATCGCTCGACGAGCCGCGCCGACGCTGCTCACGCCGGCCTCGGCGATCGCTTCGAGACTGGCGTCGATGTCGAGATCGCCACCGTCGGGGCTGTACGGCATCGACGCGATCTTGCCGATGCCCCGCGGGCGCACCGGGCCGCGCCGGCTGACGTCGAGGAAGAGGCGTGCGGCCAGGCGTTTGGCGAGCTCGCGCAGCTTCGGGTCGGTGGCCCCGGTGAGGTCGGCCAGCATCGCCATCATCTCGTCCGGATCGTCGCCGAACCCGTCCTGCACTGCGTCCTCGTCGAGCTCGCCGACCTCAGGCGACACCTGCTCGAACTGGGGATTGCGGGCCAGCTCGCGTCGCGACGTCGTCTTGCGCGAGCTCTCCGCAACCGCCGCGTCCGCGTCCGCGCCCTCCTTGGTCAGCGGGAGGGGTTGGCCCCCGTCGGGGCCGGGACTTTTCCCGACGACGAGCCGTCACCCGATTCGGCACCCGACTCGGCGTCAGGGGCATCGAAGACCGAACGCCAGAGCTCGGTGATGATCTCCTCGCTGGAGCGCGTGTTGCCCTCACGCACGCGCACCCTGCCGCTCAGCGCGACGATGGCCGCATCGAGGCCGACGCCGGCATCATCGACGGGCACCCCGCGCAGGTGGCTCAGCGAGACGGCGACCGCACTGGCGTCGATGGCCCCGCGCACCGACGACCCGACGCGCAGCTCTCCATGGTTGCGGGTCAGGCGCACGACCTCGACCGCCTTGTCGATCCAGTCACTGGCCGGCGCCGCGGCATCGGCCAGGGCACGGGCCACGATCGCCGATTCCTCGCGCGCGCTCTGGTAGCTGACGGAGAGCCGGCAGACCCGGTCGTAGACCGCGCCACTGATCCGGGCCGTGCCGATCGCGTCGAACGGGTTCATCGCCGCCACCAGCCGGAACCCAGGCGACGCAGGGACCCGACCGAGCCGTGGCACATGCAGCTCACGCTCGCTCATCACCGTGATGAGCACGTTGAGCGTCTCCTCGGGGATGCGGTTGATCTCCTCCACGTAGAGGAGCGACCCCTCGCGCATCGCGCTGATCAACGGGCCGTCGACGAAGACCTCCGGGTCGTAGCCGTCGATCAACACCCGGGCCGGGTCGAAGTGACCGACCAGGCGCGCCGGAGTCAGCTCGGCGTTGCCCTCGACGAACTCGAAGCCGAGTGACATCTCCGCGGCGACGGCGCGCAGGAGCGTGCTCTTGCCGGTGCCCGGTGGCCCCTCGAGCAGCACGTGTCGATCAGCATCGAGGGCCGCCAGCACGAGCTCGACCTCGCGCCGACGGCCGACGACCTGCGTGCCCAACCGTTCGAGCAGGGCGCGGTCGATCATCCGGGCCGTCAGTCGTTGACGATGACGCCGCGGATGTTCTCGCCGTCGCGCATCGCCCGGTAGCCCTCGTTGATCTGCTCCA
>JAOBWQ010000612.1 GCA_025463425.1 Ilumatobacteraceae bacterium
GGCGTCGCCCGTCAGATCCGGATCCCTGAACCGGCGCCCGGCCAATCCGAGCGCCCATGCCGCGATCAGGTCAGCGTCCGTTGCCGCGCCGTCGTCGACCACACGGCCGCGCTGACCGCGTTCGCGAAGGTGCTCCCGCTCACCCACGCTCTCGCGGTGATGCGCTACGGACTGCTCGATAGCTCGGCCGGCCTGCACGACATCTGGGGGATGCACAGCACGACAGCGATGGCAGCACTGAGCCTCGGCGTCGTCGGCGCGTTCGCTGCCTTGCTCCTGGCCGTCGCGATCCGCACGTTCAGCCGCACCTCGGTGCAGTAGCGCCTTCGGGCCGCCCCGGCTCAGTGGGGCAGGCCGAAGTGGCTGCGCAGCGTCGAGCCCGCGTAGTCGGTGCGGAACAGCCCGCGCCGCTGCAGCTCGGGGATCACCTCCGCCGACGTCTCCCGCCAACAGCCCGGGACGTGGGTGGGGGTGACCACGAACCCGTCGCACGCGCGGCCCGTGAACATCGCCTCCATTTGATCGGCGATCTGCGCGCCGGTGCCGACCAGCTGCGGCGTCAGCTCGCTCGATGCGAACCGCACCGCCGCCTCGCGCAGGGTCAAGCCGTGAGCCTTTGTGCCCTGCAGGATCACGTCGAACGAACCCCTCGAGCCTTGAGCGACCTCGATGTCGTCGACCGGGGCGTTGGGATCGGCGAACGACAGATCCTGGCCGACGTGCAGGCTCATCGTTGCGAGTGCAACTTCCGGGTCGATCAACGAGTCGAGCAGCTCCAACTTCTCGCGGGCCTCGGACTCGCTCGACCCGACGATGCACTGCACGGCCGGCAGCACTCGACAGTGATCCGGGTCGCGACCCGCGTCGGCCGCTGCGGCCTTGATCTCCGCGTAGTAGCGCTGCATGTCCTCCACGGTGTGCTGCAGGGTGAACACGACCTCGCCCCAGCGCGCTGCGAACTCCTTGCCGCGTGCCGAGGATCCGGCCTGCATGATCACCGGACTGCCCTGCTTCGAACGGGGCACGCCGAGCGGGCCGCGCGACTTCACCCAGGTGCCGTCGAAGTCCGCGTAGTGCACCTTCGCCGGATCGGCGAACACACCGGCGGTCTTGTGGCGCACGATCGCGTCGGGCTCCCAACTCGCCCACAGGCGCTGGACCAGCTCGACCACCTCGTCGCCGCGGTCGTACCGCTGCTGGCGATCCTGCATCGTCTCCATCCCGAAGTTCTGCGCCTCCGCATCGCTCACCGACATGACGACGTTCCACGCCGCGCGGCCCCCACTGACGAGGTCGAGCGTCGCCAGCGAGCGGGCCAACAGGTACGGCGGGATGAACGACGCTGACTGGGTCACGCCCAACCCGATCCGCTCCGTCACCGCGGCGACGCACGAGGCGATGACCACCGGATCCATCGACAGCGCGCCCTGGCCGCCGTGGCGCACGGTCGTCTCGAACCCGCCGCGGTAGTTGCCGTAGACGGTCAGCACGTCGGGCATGAACAACATGTCCCACTTCGCGTCCTCGAGGATCCGTGCGGTCGTCGTGTAGTAGTCGGTCCCGTCGAAGTCGAGCTCCGTCTCGGGATGCCTCCACGCGCCGTGATGGTGGCTGGTCGGCATCATCAAGAACGCGACCATGTGCATCATGTCGGTGCGGCTGCGGCCCATCCGCCGACTGTAGACGCACCCGCTCCATGGGTACTCTCGACCCATTCGAACCGGTCCACTCCTCGCGCTCGCGCTCGTCGTCACCGCCTGCAGCTCGTCCTCGACGGCCGGCACACAGGCGTCGACCACACTCGCGTCGGGCCCAGCCGCGACCGCAGCGGCGACCGGGACCGGGACCGGGACCGGGACAAGCTTCGTCGACCCGGACGTGCTCCAGTTCCCGGCCAGCGACGAACCTCTCGAGGCCGGACAGGCCTACACCGACTCGCTGACGAACGGCGACGTCAACCTCTCGATGCGCGCCCCCTCCGCGCCCAGCACGATCGCCCGCGACGACGGCTGGCTGTACGTGATCGATGCCGCTCATGCCCAGGAGCAACCCTTGATCGCGATCCTCGATCTCGCCACAACGCACGTCGCCGACAGCCCGACGACCAACCTCGATCTCAGCGAGTACGCCGACCTGCCGCCGGCGCCTGCCGACGCGTTGGCGTGGTTCGCCGCGCTGCCTGGCGTGACTGCGGCCTCCACCGTCACGACCACCCTCGCCGGCCAACCAGCAAAGGCGATCACCTACACCGTCGCGGCGTTCGACGATGAAGCCCAGTGCTCGACCGCCACGACGGAGCCGTGCCTCCCCGCGTTCTTCACCGCCGCCGGCCTGAAGACCTTCTACCTCGCCGGCGATGCGGGCACGATGTACCAGGTCTCCGTCGACGGCCATCCGGTCCTGGTCGACGTGTCCACTCTGGACGGTGCTGCAGCACTCGCCCAGTCGTTGACGTTCACGACGCCGGGCTGATCCTCGCGGCCACTTCGAACGCGGCGGGATCGATCTCTGCGGTGAGATCCCGGAAAGCCGTCATCGAGAACGGCCACTGAGTCACGACCCTGCCGCTGGGCGTGCGGTAGTAGCCGTTGCAGCCGCTGTTCCACACGGCGACGCCGTCCATGCCGCGCTGCACCTCCACGTTGTGCCGCTCCATCGCGTCGGGGCGGACGTCCACCCACGCGATGTCGCCGGCACCGAGGCGGCGGAGGTGCTGGAGCACGTGCTCGACCTGGTACTCGATCATCGTGAGGATCGAGCCGTTGTTCGTGTTCGGCCCGTAGAGCATGAAGAGGTTGGGAAACCCTGCGGTCGTGATCCCGAGGTATGCCTGCGCACCGTCGTTCCAGGCGTCGTCGAGCCGCCGGCCGTCACGGCCGACGACATCGATCGCGGCGAGGTACTTGGTCGCCGCGAATCCCGTGGCGATGACGAGCACGTCGACCGCGCGGGCGACGCCATCGGCGGTGATCACCGTGTCGCCGTCGATCCGGTCGATCGCCTCCGTGACCAGCTCCACGTTGGGCCGGTTGAAGGTCGGGTAGTAGCGGTTCGAGAACAGCGGTCGCTTGCAGCCCCACGGATGGTCCGGCAGGAGCTTGGCGCGGACATCCGGATCGACGACGACGGCGTCGAGGACCTTTCGCCCGATCGCCTCGCGCTCGGCGATCACCTTCGGGTCGGAGAACACCATCCCGATGTTCATGCTGCGGAACAGCTCGTCGCGCTGCTCGATCAGCGGCGTGGGGTCGGCGCGGAACGCGGTGAGCTGATCCTC
>JAOBWQ010000646.1 GCA_025463425.1 Ilumatobacteraceae bacterium
GGTGCGGATGGTGGGCACGTTCGCCTACGACATCCCCACCGCCGGTCCGCAGCCGCACATGTACCGCACCGTCATCATCGCCCGCGACGACGTGCCGTTGACCCGGTTGTCGTCCGCGCGCACCGCCGTGAACTCGCTGGACAGCCTTTCCGGGCACATCAGCCTGCTCGCCGCGTTCGGTCACGGAGCCGCGTGGCCGGGCGACATCGTGTTCACCGGTGCGCACGTGCTCAGCATCCAGGCGGTGCGCACCGGCGAAGCGGATGTCGCGTCGATCGACGGGATGACCTGGGCCTTCCAGCAGCGCACCGCGCCGGAGACGCTCACCGGCCTCGTCGAGATCGGCTACGGGCCGTTCGTGCCCTGCCTTCCCGTGATCGTGGGCGCACACGCCACCGACATCGAGCGCGACGGCTGGCGGGAAGCGTTCGTCGACGTCATCCGCAACCGCGCCGTGCCCGACGCGCTGGACACGCTGATGATCCGCGACTTCGTGCCCCGCCACGACGGCGACTACGACGCGGAGCTGGCCGAACTCCGCCTGCGCCACACCGCCATCGCCGGCTGACCGCGCCAGTCGCCGCGGCGATCCGCAGATCAGGTCTGGAGGTCGAGGACAGTTTGCGTGAGGCGATCGAGGTCATCGCGCCACGTCGCGGGTGGGCCGACAGGGCGGATGACGAACTTCGACAGACCCCGATCGACGAGTCGGCCGACGAGTGAACGCAGCTGCGCAGGCCCGATCGGAAAGATCTCCTCGACGGCAACGTCCGGACGACGGGCCTGCAATGCGGCGACGGTCGGGGCGTCCGGTTCGGCGGCGGCGTAGGGGATGCTCAGCCCGAAGTGCTCGGGATCGACGCCGCGTCCGGCTTCGGCCGCAGCAGCCGTGATCGATGCGATCGCAGCGCCTGCTTCGTCTGGAGTGATCGCGGCACCGAGCCAGCCGTCGGCCAGTCGTCCGGCGCGCCGCAGCGCGAGCGGGCCGACGCCGCCGAGCCAGATCTCCAACGGATCCTGCTGCGGCAGCGGCCGGACCTCGACCGCGTCGAAGTGGAGCCGATCATCGTGATGCGTGACGGCCGTGCCGCTCCACCACTGGCGCAGCATCGGGATGATCTCGTCGATCATCCGGCCGCGGTTGCCATCGCCTATCCCCAACGCACCACGCTCACCTGGCTGGTCCAACCCGGGCACGAGGCTGAGCAGCACTCGACCGTTGCTCAACCGGTCGAGTTGGGCCAGCTCCTTGGCGAGCAGCATCGGGTTCCGGCCGAGCGGCACGATGTTGGCCCCGAGCCTCAACCTGCGTGTGCGACCCGCCGCGAAGGCCAGCCCGATCAACGGATCAACCGGCGCGCCCATCGGGATGTCGGACAACCAGATCGTGTCGAAGCCGTGGACCTCGAGCGCATCGACGAACTCGGCCAGTGCATCGTCGCCCCACATGTCCACGCCGGGAGACACGGCGAACCGCACCTTCATCGGCGGACGGGATGCATCGCAGGGCCTAGAAGACTTCGATGGCGGTGACGTACAAGGTGCGGCCGGCTGCGGCTCCGACGATCAGCACCTGCGCGCCCTTCTCGATCACCTCGGCGCCGTCGACCGGGCGGGCGAAGTAGGTCTCGGTGCCGCCGCGCACCTTGACAGCAACTTCGCCCATCGTGCCCGGACCGACCTTTCCCGTGACGGTTGCGGTCTTGCCGACCAACAGCTGCTCGGCCAAGTTCAGCCCTCGGCCGGCGGCGTGACGTCGGCGGCAGGTGTGTTCGGCGGGCTCATCACGGTCACGCCGTTGGTCGCCGCAGTGGCCTTGGCGTGCTCGGCCGCCGACTTGGGCACGAACAGGCCACGCAGGAACTCGAAGCTGGCGATGCCGCTCGAGGCGATCTCCATGACCGCGCGGTTCACGCCGGCGGCGCCGTCGAGCACGGTGAAGTTCTGCACGTGCGCGAACGCTCCGGCCGCCTCGCGCACGACCTCCGGCCACCGCTCCGCCAGGCCCTGCATCGCAACGGCTTCGGGGTTGGTGGCCAACGCTTCGGCACGGGCCTTGATGGCAGCAGCCTCGGCGAGACCCTTGGCCTGGATGGCCTCACCGTCGGCGAGACCGCGTGCACGAGTGGCGTCGGCATCGGCGAGACCCGTCGCTCGCGTTGCCGTCGCCTTTGCTTCGGCCTCCAACGTGGTGCGCTTGGCCTGACCTTCGGCGGTCAGCTCGGCGACCTTGCTGGCCGCCTGGGCGGTCGCGATGTCGGCATCGCGCTTGGCCTCGGCCGGACGGATGACGGTGGCGACGAGGATCTGCTGCTGCTTGGCGGCTTCGAGTTGCGCGGTGTGGGTTTCCTGCTCGACGACGTTCTGACGGGCGGATGCCTGGGCCAGTGGGCCGGCCTGAGCGGCTTCGGCGTTGGCCTTGTCGACCTCGGCCTGGAACCCGGCCTCCTTGATGGCGGCGTTGCGCTGTGCTTCGGCCTTGAGAGCGTTGGCCTGCTGCTCGCGCTCGGTGGCCTCACGGTCGGCGTCGGCCTGGGCGATGCGTGCGGCCGAAGCCACGGCCGCGGTGTGCGGCATCGCGAGGTTCTTGATGTAGCCGGTCGGGTCGTCGATCTCCTGGATCTGCAGCGAGTCGATGATCAAGCCGAGCTTGGTCATCTCCGAGCCCGACGCCTCACGGGTGCGTGCGGTCAGCTGTTCGCGGTCGCGGATCATGTCCTCCACGGTCATCGAGCCGACGATCGAGCGGAGGTGGCCGGCGAACACGTTGTGCACGCGCTGGTCCATCAGGTTCTGCTGATCGAGGAAACGGCGGGCCGCGTTGGTGATGCTGCCCGGGTCGTCGCCGATCTTGAAGATGACCGTGCCACTCACGTGCACGGGGATGCCCTGGTGGGTGACGCAGTCGACCTGGAGGTCGGCCTGGTGGAGGTCGAGCGAGAGGCGGCGCACGGCCTGCACGCCGGGCACGACGAGGGTGCCCTTGCCGGTGACGATTCGGAACCCCATCTCGTCGCCGGATGAGTCCTTGGCGATCCCCTTGTCGCGGAGGCCGGAGATGATCAGCGCCTCGTTGGGCTCTGCCACTCGCCACATCGCCTTGAACAAGAGGATGGCGATGATGATCGCCCCGACCACGATGGCGGCGGGAACGATCAGTACGGAACTTGCTGCCAATATCACGGCATGTCTCCTTAGTTCGCCAGAACACCGGCGATGAGGCCGAGCATAGACACCGCTTTCACGAGTGCGTCAACGCTCTCACCGAATTCTCATCTGCTGGATGCCAGGTCAGCTGCCCCTGGCAGCGGCCGACGTCGTCACAGGTCCTTGCAGAGGCGGAACGCGTCGTAGATAGCGGCGTGGATGTTCCGCGAGGCGACCGCGTCGCCGATCCGGAACAGCTGGAACGCGCCGTCTTCGTTGGTGCGCAGCTCCTGCGGCCGCCCCTGCATCAGCGCGCCGTAGTCGACGGCGCCGCGGTTGACGGACTGTTCCTTGAGCTCGAAGTACAGCTCGTCGAGCGGTGCCGTGCCGTACTCCACCACCACCTGGTCGACGCGGCGATCGAAGCGCTCCTCGCCGTAGTCGTTGCCGATCCGGGCGACGAGCTCGTCACCGTCGCGGCGCACCGACACGAGCCGGCTGCTGATCGACATGCGCGCGTCGGCCTTGGTCAGTGCCTTCGCGTACGGCACGTGGTTGAGGCCGCCGACCTCCGGCGCGAAGAACCGCTCCGGGGTCACGAACTCCAGCTCGCTTCCGGCGTTGACGATGATCTCGGCCGCCGACACGCCGGGGTGGGCGCCGTTGTCGTCGAACAGCAGCACGCGAGGTGCGGGCTTGGCCTCGCCGGAGAGGATGTCCCAGCTCGACGTCACCAGTTCGGCGCCCGACTCGAGCGGGGTCAGCTGCGCGTACCCACCGGTCGCGACGATGACGACGTCGGGGTTCAACGCGGTGACGACCGAGCCGTCGGCGTAGGTGTCGTAGCGAACGTCGACGCCCAGCCGCGCGAGCTCCGCGACGCGCCAGTCGACGATGCCGATCAGGTCGCGGCGGCGTGTGTTGCGCACGGCGAGGCGGATCTGCCCGCCAGCCTGTGGCATCGCTTCGAGCAGCACGACGTCGTGACCGCGCTCGGCCGACACGCGCGCTGCCTCGAGCCCACCGGGACCGGCACCGATCACGACGACGCGACGGGACACCGGTGCGCGAGGGATCTCGTGCGGCATCGTGGCCTCGCGACCGGTCGATGCGTTGTGGATGCACAGCGCCTCGCCGGCTTCGTAGATGCGGTCGAGGCAGTACGTCGCTCCAACGCACGGGCGGATCTCCGCCTCACGCCCCTCCATGATCTTGCGCACGATGTGGGGATCGGCGATGTGGCTGCGGGTCATGCCGACGAGATCGAGCAGGCCTTCGCGGATCGAATGGCGAGCCGTGGCGACGTCGTCGATCTTCGACGCGTGCATCACCGCCAGCGTCGTACCCGCCTTGACCTGGCCGGCGAACTCCAGTGACGGCGC
>JAOBWQ010000051.1 GCA_025463425.1 Ilumatobacteraceae bacterium
GCTCGCCGACGTCTTGCGCGAGGCACTCGCCCATGGCGGCGTGCGGCCCGGCACGTCGTGGGTCATCCTAGGTTCGTGGGCCGTGGTGGCGCCGGTGCTGGCGACGCAGCTGTTCCGCTGGGAGTGAGCCCGATCGTCAGACCGAGCGTTCGGGTTCCGGCGCGGCCGGCACCCGTTCGAAGACCTCGGCGACCTGCTCGTAGGTGAGCGTGGCAGCGTCCATGCTGCCCAGCGGCGCGTCCTCGGGCGCGAGCGGCGCTGCGGGGCCGAGGCTGCTCGTGCGGCGGAACCGCTGCTGCTCGTCGAAGCCGGCGCTGAACCGCTTGAAGAACATGAAGACGATGATGGTCCACATGAACATCGTTCCGCCGACCTTCATGATGGCGCCGGCCATCTGCTGATCGTTGACCACACCGATGCCCCACACCCGCACGGGGATGTTGTACCGCTTGTAGACGACTCCGTCGGCGAACGTCAGCCAACCAGCGGGGATCGTGGGCACGACGCTCTGAGCGAACAGGTAGACCATCTTGCCGGGATACCCCATCTGCAGTTCCTTGAACGGCCCGATCACCGGCATCCACATCATGATGGCGGTCGACACGAGCACGAAGTGCAGGCTGTAGTGCAGCACGGCGTTGTCACCGGAGGCGTTGACCACACCCGGGATGTGCGTGACCATCACCACCATGTTGAACAACACGCCCGCCACCACCGGTCGGGTGAAGAACCGGAACACGCGGTAGCCGCGGCCCTCGCCGATGATGAGGCGGAGCAGCCACTCCGGCATCGCCAGCACGGCCAACGGCGGCAGGAAGTACGAGAGCATCATGTGCTGCAGCATGTGCGCGGAGTAGAGGTAGGTCTCGCCGATGTCGTGGATCGGCCAGTCGCTGGCGGCCCACAGCATCAGCACCGTGGCCGCGAAGTAGACGCATTGCCGGCGGGTGACCACGGGCTGTCCGGGGGCGACGGCGTGCGGGCCGATCACGCGCACTGCGTAGAACCAGGAGCCGACGATGACCAGGACGAGCGCCCAGACCTCGGGATGGAGGTGAACGGCCCAGGGATCGGCGTTGATGTCGAATGCGGTCAACACGCTGTGTCGACCTCCTTGCTCAACTTCTGTCGAAGAATCGGAACGTGAGGAGCACCACGGTGAACACGAACAAGGCCAAGAACAGTCCCGAGTAGAACAGCTTGGTGAAGATCGGGTTGTCGAACTTGAGGTGCATGAAGTAGCTGACGACCGTCCAGAACTTGGCAGCCATCAGGATCAACAGGGCCGGCATGAACACGTTGCCCGGAAGACCTGCATAGCTCAGCGTCACTTCGAGGCCGGTCATGACCGCAAGGATGACGGCCACCTTGACGTAGCCCATGTCGGTGAGACCGTGTTCGTGTTCGGAGACGGGTGCCGGGACGCCCTGGGTGACCTCGGCGTGATCAGGGGGGTCGATGGTGTGGTCGATGCTCATGATCGTGACCTCACGACGGGATCAGGTAGACGAGGGTGAAGATGATGATCCAGACGATGTCGACGAAGTGCCAGTACAGGCCGATCATCTCGACGACTTCGGCCTTGTTGCCGGGGATCTTGCCGCGGTTGATCATCCCGACCAACGCCATCAGCATGATGATGCCGACCGTGACGTGGACGCCGTGGAAGCCGGTGAGGGTGAAGAAGCTCGACCCGAACAGGTTCGTCGTGAAGCCGAGGCCCTCGTGGTAGAACTCGGTGAACTCGAACACCTGGGCGCCGACGAAGGTTGCGCCGAGGAGTGCGGTCACGGTGAGCCACGTGGTGGTGTTGCGGTCGTCGTGGCGCTGCGCGGCGGACACCGCGAGCACCATCGTCAGCGAGCTCATCAGCAGCACGAACGAGCTGACCGAGGTCAGCGGGATGTTGTACAGCTGCGACGGTGAGGGCGAACCCTCGTGGCGGCCGCGGTAGAGCATGTAGGTGGAGATCAGTCCGCCGAACAGCAGGCACTCGCTGCCGAGGAACATCCACATCGCCAGCTTGTTGTTCGACAGCCCGGTCGACGTTGCGTGGCCGTGCTCGCCGCCACCATGTGCGTCGCCGTGATCGTCGTGCGCGCCCGGGGTGGGCTCCATGCCGTGGATGTCGGGCTCGGTGCCCAGTGCCACTGCGGCGGTGGTGTCCGGCTCGGAGGCCGGAGTCGTGGGTGTTGCGATGTCAGCCAAGGGTCGCCAACTCCTTCGTCGATTCACCGTTGTCACCATCGGCGGGTGGGTCGTAGTCCGACGCGTCGGCGACCGACGGCTCGAGTGACCAACCGAAGATCGCGAACAGCAGCACGGCGGCGCCGAAGACGGCGAGCAACCGGTTGAAGATGACGCCGTAGGCGACGATCGGCAGCGCGATGGCCAGCACGATCGGCCAGTAGGACGGCGACGGGAGATGGATGTTCTTGTCGGCCTTGGCTTCCATCTCGGCCATGATCTCGGCGTAGTTGGTGACCTGGGTCAGCTCGCCCGTCTCTTCGTCCTCGACGTACTTGCGGTGGAAGAACTCGTCCAGCGCGTGCACCGTGGGGATGGAGTCGAAGTTGTGCTCCTTGGGCGGGCTGTCCGTCATCCATTCGAGGCTGCGCGCGTCCCACGGATCGCCCGGGGTGACCTCGCCCTTCTTGTACGTGAGGAACACGTTGACGATGAACGTGAAGATGCCGAGCGCGAGGATGAACGCGCCGATGGTCGAGACCAGGTTCCAGAAGGCCCCGTTGAAGAACCCGTCACCGGCACGGAACTCGGTCCAGATCTGCATGCGGCGCGGTTGGCCCTGGAGACCGAGGATGTGCATCGGCCCGAACGTGAGGTTCATGCCGATCACCATCAACCAGAAGTTCCACTTGCCGATCCGCTCGCTGAGCATCTTGCCGAACACCTTCGGCCACCAGTAGTAGAAGCCGGCGAAGAGGCCGAACACCGCACCGCCGAACAGCACGTAGTGGAAGTGCGCGACCACGTAGTAGGTGTCGGTCTGCTGGGTGTCCGATGGCGAGACCGAGTGGGTGACACCGGAGAGGCCTCCGATCGTGAACTCGATGATCAGACCGATCGCGAACATCATCGACGTGGTGAACCGGAGCTTGCCGCCCCACAGGGTCATGGTCCAGTTGACGATCTTGACGCCGGTCGGCAGGGCGATGGCCATCGTGGCCACGGAGAAGACGGCGACGCTGACCGGGCCGAGACCCGAAGCGAACATGTGGTGAGCCCACACACCCCAACCGAGGAAGCCGATCGCGGCACCCGAGAAGACCACGAACTTGTAGCCGAACAGTGGCTTTCGGGAGAACACCGGCAGCACCTCGCTGACGATGCCGAAGGAGGGCAGGACGAGGATGTACACCTCCGGATGCCCGAAGATCCAGAAGAGGTGTTGCCAAAGTAATGGATCAGCCCCTTTGTCGACGCTGAAGAACGCGGCACCGAAGTTGCGCTGGAACGTGAGCAGGAACAGCGCCACGGTGATGACCGGGATCGCGAACAGCAGCAGGAACTGCACGACCAGGACCATCCAGGAGAAGATCGGCATCTTCATCAGGCTCATGCCCGGGGCCCGCATGTTGAGCACCGTGACGATCAGGTTGATCGCGCCGGTCAGTGAGGCGATGCCGGTGATCTGCAGGCCGAGCGCCCAGAAATCGACACCGTGGCTGGGCGAGAAAGCGACGCTGGTGTTCGGGGCGTAGGCGAACCAACCGGTGTCGGCTGCGCCGCCGAGGAACCACGCCGTGTTCAGGAACAGACCGCCGAAGAGGAAGCACCAGAAGCCGAAGGCGTTGATGCGGGGGAACGCGACGTCGCGGGCACCGATCTGCAACGGCAGGAGGTAGTTCGCGAACGCGGCGGCCATCGGCATCACGAAGAGGAACACCATCGTGGTGGCGTGCATCGTGAACATCTGGTTGTAGGCACTCGCGCTGAGCACCTTGTTCGATCCGGCGGCGAGCTGCAGACGGATCAGCAGTGCTTCACACCCACCGACGATGAAGAACACGAAGGCGGCAACGCCGTACATGATGCCGAGCTTCTTGTGGTCGACGGTGAAGACCCAGCTGCGCCAGCCGGTGCTGGACACGGGACGGCGGAAGACACCGAGCGAGCTGCTCGGCGTGACGAGTGCGGTGCCGCCGGAGCGGGCGAGCACGGGTGAGGGGCGTTCGGCAATGGCCATCGTGGAGCTCTACTTCCGCTCGGTCAGGTAGGAGATGATCTGGTCGATCTGATCTTCCGTCAGGTTCAGGTTCGGCATGCCACGGGTCTTGCCGTCGGTGGGGCCGAGCTTGGTGGGATCGGCGTACATCGGCTTCTTGCCCGGTGCGTTGCGCAACCACTCGCGGAGGTTGACCGGATCGAAGCACTCCGGAGTGACGCCCTTGAGGTACAGCGCGCTGAAGTCGGCGGGCTTGGCGCTCCAGAGCTTGTCGCGGCAGTCGTCGGTGATCAGGTCGAAAGACGCACCGGCGAAGTCGAAGCGGGTCATCAGGTTCGTGAGGTTCGGGGCGGCTCCCGAGTACACGTACTGGTCGGGCCGGGAGATCACGGGATCGCCATCGGCGTTGACGAGACCGTTGACCTGGTGGCAACGGCTGCACTGGGTGAGGAACGTCGACTCACCGGTCTTGGCCGGTGTGCCGTCGGCCGGCGACTCGTACGCAGCGAGCTGGTTGGTCTTCCAGGTCTCGAAGCTGGCGGCGTCGAGGGCAACGGCATCCATGCGCATGTAGGCGTGGGACAGACCGCAGAACTCGGTGCACTGACCGGCGTAGATGCCGGGCTGATCGGCTTCCATGCGCAGGGTCTGGACGCGACCCGGGACAGCGTCGCGCTTGCCGTTCAGCGCCGGGATCCAGAACGAGTGGATGACGTCGCGGCTGGTGATCTTCAGCAGCACGTTCATCTTCGCCGGGAAGACGAACTCGCCGCTCGTGACGATCGGTTCGGTGATGCCGCCGCAACCGGCCTGCACCGGGTAGTCGTACTCCCACCACCACTGCTGGCCGGTGACGTTGATGACGCACTGCGTGTCGCTGGTCTTGGCGAGCATGAACAGGGTCTTGACCGTCGGGATGCCGACACCGATCAGGATCAGTGCGGGCAAGATGGTGAGCGCGATCTCCAGCGCCGGCTTGCCGTGGGTCTGCTTCGGGATCTTCTGGCCACGATCGCGGAACTTGAACACGCAGAACATGACGACGAAGAAGACGATCACGAAGACGCCACCGGCGATGTAGAACGGCGTGCGCTGCAGGTTGTCGATGTTACGTGCGTTGTCGCCCTTTGGCTGGAACGTGTCCTGCGGCGCATCCTTCGCGCAGCTGCTGAGCAACGTCAGTGCGGCGATCGCTGCGCCCGGCAACGCCAGGCGGCGGGCTCTCGACCGGCGGTGGGACCCTGCATTGGACGGCACGGGCATCGAGTCTCCCGACTGATCGTTCACTGCGGCAACGGTAGTTGTGCGGCGCGGCGCGCGCCCATTCAGCTCAGGGTGTTTCACGGCACCACGATCCCGAGCACAGCGGAGTCGACACCGGGCACCGAGAAGCTGAACTGGTCCGGCGCGGACGGATCACGGGGCGACGGCGTGACCGGCTTGAGGATGATGAACTGGTCACCACCTTCCTCGACGGCCTGGGTGCACTCCTTGACCTCGCGGTAGGTGAGCGTCGCGGCCTTGGGGTCGACGACTTCCTTGCCGAGGTTGACGACGAGGCGGAACTTGCCGTGGTCGAGGTTCTTGAAGCGGATGAACGAGTTGGCCGAGCGGGGCACGGTGACAACCTCCGGGTTGCCGACCACGCCGGCGACGTCTGCGCGCAGCTTGCCGTTCTCGAGGATGATCGTCGCGGCGAGGTTCGACTTCGCCGCGATCGCCCGCGACGACTTGTCGTCGGATTCACCGGAGGTCTCGGCACCACAGGTGCCTTCGGCGTACGAGGGGATCTCGTGCTTGGCGATGTGCCGGCCGCCGGCGACCGCGCTGGCCACGCCGGCGCCGACCACGCCGACACCGCCGACGGTGCACAGTGCGACGACGAGCGAGCGGGCGACGGTGCGCTTGGTCGCGATCAGCGATCCGAACAGCACGACTCCCGCAGCGATGCAGCCGAAGATGATCGCGCCGGCAGCTGCCGGCACGTGCAGCATGATGCGGGAGAAGGAGAAGATGATCAGGCCGAGGCCGACGGCTCCCAGCACCGGGAGCTCCATCGGGTGCAGGATCCGCCGGCGGATGCCGAGGTTGTACACGGGATCACTGGAGGCGCCTTCGCTCCATGCCTGCACCATCCACTCGACCGTTGCGATCATCAGCACGATCAAGGCGACCCACGTGATCGCGAAGCCGACGATGAGGCCGACGGGCAGGAGCGCGGCGCCGGCGCCACCGATCAAGGGCCACATGCTGCGTCCGGGCGCGGCGTGCGCGGCGGCCGAGGACTCGATGCCGGCGGTGTCCATCGAGGAGACGTTGCTGTCGCGCACCCAGAAGTTGATGCCGGTCAAGAACGCGAACACGATCGTGACGGAGACGAGGCCCAGCGTGCCGAGCGGACCGCCGCCCTCCGTCGCGCCGTAGATCAGGGTGGCCGCCAGGGACAGCACGGTGCCGCCGAGGAAGAGTTTGGAACCTGTGGTGAACATCGGGTTGCTACCTGCTCACTTTGTGACGTAGACGACGAACCAGAGCATGGTGAATGCTGCGGCGGCGAAGTACCAGTAGATGGCGTGGGAGGTGACGATCTCGCGCTCGCTGGTGCGGCCACCGAGGTAGCGGAACGCGGTCACGAAGCTGAACACCACGCCGATGATCATGAACACCAAGAACGTGCCGGTGATCGCATAAAACATCACGCCGTAGGCGCTGGTGCCGTCCTTCGGGCGGATCGGCAGGTTCATTTGGGCGTACACCGCCGCCTGTGCGTTGATGACGGCAAGGCCGAGGAGGCCGGTCAGCAGCAGGGCGAGGCCGACGTGGCTCTTGTCGTCGCGCTTGGCGGCGTAGACAGCCCACTGGGCGAAGATGCAGATCCCGATGAAGCTGAACAACATGATGTTGCTGGCCACTTCGGGGATGCTGATCCCCTTCGGCACCCACAGGTGGGTGGTGCCCGCCATGGCGACCTTGCGGAAGCGCAGCCAGATCGCGAGCATCCCGCCGATCAGCATCGTCCCGGCGGAGCAGGCGAGCGCCGTGCCGACGAACAGCTGTCGACGTGGCGCCGGCGCCGGCGCGGGAGGAAGGGCAAGCATCAGGCGGTCTCCGTCTTCGGCGCGTCAGGGCTGGGCTTGAGATCGAGCAGGGGCTGCGGCGACATCACGGTGTGCAGCTCCACGAAGTTGTTCGCCGGCGGGGGCGACGACGTGGCCCATTCGAGCGTGTGCGCATCCCACGGATCGTCGCCGGCGAGGTCACCCTTGCGGAAGCCCTGCAACGCCAGACCGACGTACGCCAGCACGGTGAGCACCATCAGGAAGTGGCCGATCGTCGTCAGCGTGTTCCAGAGTGCGTGCGGGCCGCCGTACGAGAACGTGATCGCGCCGGCCGGCTGATCGGCGAAGCCGGCGACGAGGTACGGCAGCGACGACAGCACGACGGCCAGCACGCCGAGCAGCGCCAGCGGCATCACCTTCTTGTCCGCCAGGCGGCGGCCCCACAGCTTCGGGCCCCAGTAGGTGACGGCGCCCAGCGCCGCGAGGATGGCGCCGTAGCAGACGTAGGTGTAGGTCCCCTCTTCGTAGACGGTGCCCTGCAGACCGAGGTCGATGACACCGTCGAGGATCGACGCGACCATGCCGACGAGCAGCATCGTGACGCCGAAGAAACCGAAGATGAACGGTGCGGTGATCTTCGGAGCGACGCGCTGGCCCTTCTTGGCGGCGAAGGCGAGTGGCCCGAGCAGCACGACGATCACGACGCCGAGCACCGGCACGATGTTGAACAGGCCGTAGCTGATGAGGTCGCCGAGCTTGGTGCTGAAGTGGCCGAGGTAGAGCTTCGATCCGCGCCACGGCAGCAGGTGCGGGAGCTGGGTGGCGCCGGTGATGGCGGCCACGCCGACGAGGCCGAGGCCGGCCAGCACGAAGCCGCGCATCGGCATCCGCTTGCGCGCCGTGACCGGGATCAGCTCGGCGAAGAAGCCGACGGCGGGCAGCACGTAGAGGAACGTCTGCGGCTGGGTCATCGAGAAGCCCGTCCAGTCGAGGATGCCCTCGTTGCCACCGAACGGGATCCTGTTGTAGCGGTAGCTGACGTAGAGGTAGATGCTGGCGCCGATGACGACCGGCAGCACGATGACGAGTCCGAGCGACGAGACCAGGACCGACCACGCGAAGGTGGGCACGCGGCGCATGTTCATCCCCGGCGCACGGGTGGTGAGCACCGTGGTGGCCAGCGAGATCGCGATCATCGTGAGCCCGCCGAGCATCACTGCGAACGCCGAGATGTAGAGGGCGACGTACTTGCTGGTGCCACCGCCGGGACCACCGTTGGCCAGGATGGACAGCACGACGAGCGCCATCCCGAAGAACCAGGCCCAGAAGCCGGCAGCAGCCAACCTCGGGAAGGCCAGCGCACGCGCACCGAGCTGCAGCGGGACGACCGCGACGCCGAGGCCGAGCATGACGGGCAGCACGGCGAAGAAGGCGAGGCCGACCCGGAAGATCGAGAACATCTGGTCGATGCTGCCGCTGCCGAGCGTGGTGGTGTTGACGTCGATCCGCTCCAGCCCGAGCAGCCCACCGACGGCGCCGATCCCGAGCAACGCGATCAAGCCGCAGCCGATCAGCATCCGCCCGAGCCGCTTGTGATCGCTCGTGGTGATCCACGCACCCACCGTCGAGAGCGCATGCGATGCGCTGGCCGTGCTGGCCTCGGACGTCGAGTGAGAGGCGGTGTCAATTGTGGTCATGGGCAACAGCTCATTTCGAAACACCAGTCGATGGTGTGGGCGATGGTGCGCGTAGAACCGCCGAAGCGGCTGAAAATCGGTTCCGTTCTTGCTCCGACATTACCCACAGGCGCGACCACGGACCGAAATCTCCGCACCGTCGCCGCCAAAAAAGTTGACCGGGATCCTGCCCTGGCGGAAGGTCCTCGAAGCCGCCGAAATGCCCGGGTCAGAACCCGTGACGGACGAGCACGTCGAGCGTCAGCACCCCGAAGAGAAGGGTCACGTAGCTGATGCTGTAGCCGAACAGGCGCATCGCCTTCTGAGGTTCCGGATCTCGGCTCAACGCGTATGTGCCGCCGATGAAAAGTGCGCCGAGGATGCCGGCGCCGATGCCGTAGATCGGACCGAGGTGGCCCACCGGCAAGAGCATGATCGTGCTGATGACCATCAGCACCGTGTAGATCAGCATCTGGCGCAACACCACCGAGAGCGGTGCCACGACCGGAAGCATCGGCACGTCGGCGGCGCGGTAGTCGTCGATGTGGCGGATCGCCAGCGCCCAGAAGTGCGGGGGCGTCCACAGGAACATCACGACGAACAGCAGGATCGGCGCCCACGTGACGTTGTTCTGCACGGCGGCCCAGCCGACCAACACCGGGACGGCGCCCGCGGCGCCGCCGATGACGATGTTCTGGCGGCTCGTGCGCTTCAGCCACAGCGTGTAGACGAACACGTAGAACAGTGCGGCGGACAGCGCCAAGCACGCCGACAGCAGGTTGGCGCCGCTCCACAGCACGGCGAACGCGGCCACCTGGAGCGCGCAGGCGAAGACCAGCGCGTTGCGCGGCTCGATCAAGCCGGTGGCCAGCGGGCGGCCCTGGGTGCGCACCATCAGCTTGTCGATGTCGCGGTCGACGTACATGTTGATCGCGTTGGCGCCGCCTGCGGCGAGCGTGCCGCCGACGAGGGTGATCGCGACCAACCGAGTCGAGGGCCAGCCGTTCGCGGCGAGCACCATCGTGGGGATGGTCGTGATGAGGAGCAGCTCGATGATCCGCGGCTTGGTCAAGGCGATGTAGCCGCCGAGGACGGTGCGCGGGTTGCGGCGTGTTGCGTGTCCGAGCCCCGACGGTGCGAAGCGCGACGGCACGAGGGGGCGAGAGCCGACGGACATCACTGGCCATCGTAGAAGGCTTTCCCCCCGGTTCCTAACCGCCTCTGCCGCCTGATCGGGGGCGTCGTTGCCTGTTCGACCGAATTCGGCGCAGACTGGGAGCGAATGTCGATCGCCCCCACTCCAGTCGTCGTCGATCGTCCGGATCAGGACGAGACGGTCGCACCCGACATCCCCTGGATCGTCCTCGTCTGGAACGACCCGATCAACCTGATGAGCTACGTCACGTTCGTGTTCCAGAAGCTGTTCGGTTACAGCATCGAGAAGGCGACGGAGCTGATGCTCGACGTGCACGAGAAGGGACGGGCGGTCGTGTCCAACGGCACCCGTGAGAAGGCCGAGCTCGACGTGTTCCGCCTGCACGAGCACGGCCTGTGGGCGACGATGCAGCGGGACGACGCGTGACGGTGGTGGCCTGATGATGGGCCGCAAGCCGCGGCCGCCGATCGAGCGCGACGGCGACGGCTACCGGTTCAACCTGGACCGGGAAGAGCGCTCCCTCGTCCATCGATTGATGTCCGAGATGCGCGCCCTGCTCCAGGAACCCGACGCTGACTCGGCCGACGGGCAGGCCATCGACCCCCGCCTGAAGCGGATCTTCCCGACCGCGTACCACCAGGCCGGCGACCAGGAGCTGGATCAGGAGTACCAGCGACTCATGCGCGAGGAGATCCTCACCTCACGTCTCAAGGGCCTCGACGCCGTGGACGAGTTCATGAATGCCGCGTCCGGGGACCGGGCGAATGCCACCGAGGCGCAGATGATGGCCTTCCTCCAGGCGCTCAACGGCGTCCGGCTGGTGCTCGGGACGATGCTCGACGTCGACGAGCAGCACGATGTCGGCGACGTTCCCGACGACCACCCCAACGCCGGTGAGTACAACCTCTACGACTTCCTCAGCTGGCTGCTGGACTGGTCCGTCCGCGCCGTCCAGGGTTGACGGCTCACGGCTCACGGCCTGCGGCCGGAAGCGCCTGGCCCTCCGGCCCCGAGGCGTCAGGACTGGGCGGGGAACACGACGCAGGAGACTGCGTCGGGGCCGGTCTCGGCGCCCACGCTGGGGCCGATCCGGAACGTGATCACCTCGGCGACATGGGCCGATTCGCCGACCGAGTGGGCGATCGCGCGGGCGATCGGCTCGGTGTCGGCGTGGGCCCAACCGATGCCGACGTTGAGACGCAGACCGCAACCGTCCCGGCGATGAGCCGGGTTCCAGTGGAGCGCGTAGCCGGCCATCGAGCTGATCGCGTCCGACAGGTCGTCGGCCTCGCGCACGAGGCGGAACTCGTTCGCCTCCAGCGCGTGCACACGACGTGCGCCCGATCGGCACATCTCGACGACACCCGGGCCGGATGCCATGAACACGGTGCCGATCAACGGGGACAACCCTTCGGCGATGGCCGCGGCCTCGTCGATCGACGCTCCGCCGGCGATGGCTGCGCCGGCCGCCCACACGCAGCAGCTGATCTGAAACCGCGCCGTCCCGGAGTCGACGATGCGCACGGGTACCGGCACCGAGTGCGCGCCGAGTCGAGCGGCGCGCAGCGTGCTGCTGCAGGTCGATCCGGCCTGCGCGCCCGTGTGGATCGACAGGATCTCGGTGCAGCCGCGGGCGACGAGGTCGTCGTACGCCCCTGCGAACTGCCCCGGACTCGGCTGGTTGCATCGCACGGCCGGTCGGTGGCCGTCGCGGTACAGCTCGTAGAAGTCGTCGACCGAGAGGTCGACCCCCTCGAGGTACTCGCGGTCGTCGATCGCCACGGTGAGCGGCACCACTTCGACGCCGAACCGTTCGGCCAGCTCGGACGGCAACTGCGAGTTGCTGTCCGTGCAGATGCCGATCATCCGGCCGTCGTGATCGAAGGAGCCGGGTGCATCCCGAAAACCGTAGGCCGATTCACCGCCGGTGTCTGTAGAAGCCCCGATGTTGTGTCGATTCTGTAATCCGCTGGGGGAAAGACCCGCGTTCGCTGATACTCTGCGTGCGCTCTCAACCGGAGACGAGTCGTACCTTCTAGCCCCCATCGTCTAGTGGCCTAGGACACCACCCTTTCAAGGTGGCGGCACGGGTTCGAATCCCGTTGGGGGTGCTGGCCAGTCATTCTGGTCCCGTGGTGAAGTGGAGTTCACGCCGGCCTGTCAAGCCGGAGGTCGCGGGTTCGAACCCCGTCGGGACCGCTGCCAGCGAGGCAACTCGCTGGCGGCTGGCAGCGAGCAACACAATCCAGCAGTGCACGGTTCTGTAGCTCAGTCGGCAGAGCATACGCCTGAAAAGCGTAGGGTCACCGGATCGACGCCGGTCAGAACCACGTGAAAAGCCGCAGGTCAGAGGCCAGAAATGGTCTCAGCGCCTGCGGCTTTCGCCGTTCCGCGCTGCGGTCAGGACGTCACGGTTCGCTCACCGATGAGCTCCATCACGACCACGGCACCCCCGTTCCGTGCTGGGCCAACCCCCAGCCGACGCGTCGTCATCGTCCGCACGGTATCTCGGCGCTTCACGACGAGCGCAGCGCGTCCGCGACCGATGATGCGGCTGCGAGGCCGGCGATGCGGATCGGGTCGGGGCTGCGCAGGGTGCGGCTGAGCAAGAACGCACCTTCGATCGCACAGAACAGTTCGACCGCCAACTCGCGGCTGCGGACCTGTCCGACGCCGGCGGTCGCGAATGCCGACTGGAGCACGGTGAGCCACGACTCGAACGCCTCGGCGGCGGCCTCGCGCATCGGCTCACTGACGCTGGCGATCTCCAGCGCGATGGTGGCGATGGGGCAGGCATCTGCATAGTCGGTCGACGCGATCATCTCGGCGGCGCCGGTGAAGAACGCGGTGGTCGCGCCGACGACATCGACCACGCCGCCCTCGCCGGGGACGAAGAACGCCTCGACGAGCTGGCGGTAGCCGATGCCGGAACGGCGGATCGACGCCGCGCCGAGCTCGTCCTTGCCGCCGGGGAAGAAGTGGTAGAGCGAACCGAACGGAGCCTCGCTGGCTGCCAGGATCGACTTGATCCCCGTACCGGTGAACCCCTGGCGGCCGAACAGCTCGGCACTCGCATCGAGGATGCGATCGCGTGTGCCGGGCCGATCTCCGGGAGTGGCCGTGGCCGGTGCGGGCTTGCGCAGTGACATGACGGGGAGCATACTGCTAGAGCGATCTATCCAATCGCAGCTTCAACTACTCGGAGGGACCATGGCGACCGAGAACGCAGACCGGAACGAACGCCGCCTCGTCGCAGCCGGGTGGCTGTTCCTCGTCGGGTCCGCCGTGCACCTCACCGACCACCTGCGCCGCGGGCAGACCAGCGTCACCGATGCGCTGTACATCGTCGGCACCGCCGGCGTCGTGGTGCAGGCCGTGGTCATCACGCTCATCCTGGTCCGCCATCGGATCGCTCCGTTGTTGGCCGCCGGTGCCGGCTTCTCGCTCTCGTTGGGGTTCGCCGCCGCGCACTGGTTGCCGACGTGGAGCTCGCTCAGTGACTCGTTCATCGACCACCACGTGTCCGCGTTCTCGGTGGTCGCCTCGTTGCTGGAGATCGCCGGTGGTGTCGCCGTCGGCGTGATGGGCACGGTCGTGTACTGGAACCGACCGGTGGACGTCAGGGCGTGAACGCGCCGACCTGGTCGACCACCAGCTGCGCGGGCACGCTGGCCCGAGTGCACACCGAGCCGTTCGCTCCCGGCGCCACCACCGTGATGTTCGCCGAGTCCTTGCCGGCGGTCATGTTGATCAGGGAGCTCGTCTGGTCGCTGCCGCACGGCCGAACGCTCACGTAGCCGGCAGCGGTGGGATCGACGGCGACCGCGTTGAGCACCGTCACGGACCCGACGGCAGTGGCGACCTCGTTCGTGCTGGGACTCGTGGTGGCGCCGCCGGGACCGACCCTGGTGTCGACCAGCCGCACCGCGGGCTGGGGCGTGAACAGCAGGCCGCCGGCACCCGGCCCGAACCATCCGGCGACATCGATCACGACACCCGACCTGCCGGCGACGGTGTGGACGCAGATCGTTCCGTCCGGACCGATGCCGACGACGGCTGTGGACGCGGTGCTGCGCGACGTGTCGGCGTTGACGGTCGACGCGAGAGACGGCGACGCACACGGCCCCGGCGTCGCGAGGAGCACCGTCGGTCCGGCGGGATCGGCGATGGTGAGGTTGATCCACACCGCGGTCGCATCGGTCGGCACGCCGCCGGAACCTCGGATCGGCACCTCGACGGTCTGCCCCGCGGCGCGTTCCCCCGTCAGCTCCGAGCGGATTGTGGAACCGCCGCGGGTGTCGACCCATCGCGTCGGGGTCATCGGGTGGAACGCGTCACCACTCGGCGTGAACGCGCCGATCACGTCGACGACGAGATCGGTGGCGGTGGACGCGAACACACACGCGGTGCGATCGGTCAGCTCGGTGATTGCCATGCCTGCGGTGGTTCGACCGACCTCGTCGTTCATCGTCGAGGTCGGTGGTCGAGATCCGCATGCGAACACGGTCAGGTAGCCGGCCCGACACGTGTCCACCGCAGTCACGCTGAGAACTGCCTCGGTGGCGGCCGGCGGAAGCGCGTGGTCGAGATCGAGCGTGACGACCCGACCGGCCCCGAGGTTGCCCGGGTCGGACGAAGTGGAGTCCGGCACGACGCGGGTGTCGAGCACTCGCACGGGTTCCGATG
>JAOBWQ010000012.1 GCA_025463425.1 Ilumatobacteraceae bacterium
AGAACAGGAGCTGCTCATGTCAGCCTTCGCCCCCATCTGGACCTACTACGTGGTCCGCTTCCAGGCCGCTCGAGCCGATGATCGTGAACGCGACCGCGGCGAGGTCAGCGCAACCACCGTCGTGCTCGCCGCAGCTCTGATCGCCCTGGCGATCGCGGTCGGCGTGCTCATCACCCAACGGGTGACCGACAAGGCCAACACGATCAACCTCGGATGACCGCAGCGCCCGCTCGCGCCGAAGGCGTCGAGGACCGCGGAGAGGCATCGGCACAGATCGTCATCCTGACGCCGCTGCTGATCCTGCTCGTGCTCCTCGGCGTTCAGTCGGCGATCTACTTCCATGCCGCGAACGTCGCGGCTGCCGCGGCGTCGCAGGGCGCCGCGGCCGGTGCGCCGATGAACGCCGGTACTGGCGCAGCTGTGGCAGCCGCGGCGCAGACTCTGCACGACCTCGCCGCCACCGGCATGGCCGCGCCGAGCGCGTCCGACAGCGGACGAACCATCTCGGTGCGCGTCGAAGTGGCAGTCGTCCACATCGTGCCGTTCTTCCCGGAGTCCGTGACGCGCACCGCCATCCAGCCCAAGGAGCGGTTCATCGCGGAGTCGGATCGATGACTCGGTCGAAGACTGTCGATCACGGCAGCGCCTCTGTCGAGTTGGTGATCCTCGCGCCCGTGCTCGTGGTTCTGATCCTGTTCGTGGTCTTCGTCGGGCGCGCCGGCGGGGCAGTCGAGCAGGTCCGTCACGCGGCAGACGCCGGAGCCCGGGCCGCCTCGCTGGTCGCGCGACCGTTCATGGACGCCGCGGCGCGTCAGGCGGTGGCCGACGATCTCGGTGCCAACGGATCGAACTGCGCCAGCACTTCGGTCTCGGTCGGTCGCTTCGATGGCGTCGACGTGGACTCGGTCACGGTGACCGTGTCCTGCACGTCGAACACCAATGGGTTGCGGCTTCTCGCCGCATCAGCACGCACGCTCACCGCGAGCTCGACCGAGGTCATCGATCGGTATCGGGCAGGCTGAGATGGATCAACTGGTGAAACGTCAACGGTCCAGATCGGACCGTCGGTCGATCAGCGGCTTCGTCGTCGTGATCACAATGACGGTGCTCGTGTGCGCGGGACTCGCCGTCGACGGTGCACGGATCGTCGGCGGCAAGGTGTCTGCTGCGGATCACGCGGCAAATGCCGCTCGTGCCGGCGCGCAGGAGCTGACGGCGCTGCACAACGGCGCGCCGGTCATCGATCCTGCACGTGCGCGGCGAACGGCCGAGTCCTACCTCGCCACGCATGGGCTGAGCGGCAGCGTGTCCGCCACTCCGCAGCGGGTCACGGTCACCGTTCGCATCACGGTCAACATGACCCTCCTCCGGCTCGCGGGTGTGCCGTCGAAGTCCGTCACCGCCACCCGCTCATCCGCCCCGATCTCGTAGAGGAGCCCCTCATGTCCAAAGTCGCCCGCGGTCTCGCCGCGCTCGTCGCGCTCGTTGTTCTCACCGCCGGCCTTCCCGCAGCACTCGTCCGGTACGTCGGCCGCCCCTGGCCGACACGATTGCCGGCACTGGATGTGGTGGTCCGCTCGATCCGGCAGGGGGACATCAGCGACATCGCCGTGATCAAGTTCCTCGCCGTCCTGGTCTGGCTCGCGTGGGCACGGTTGATGATCAGCGTCATCATCGAGATCGGGTCCCGAGCGTCGGGCCGGCGGATACCGAAGATCACCGGTCTCGGATCCGCACAGCACTGGGCGGCGGCTCTCGTTGCCGCGATCACGCTGCTCGCGGCGAGCAGCAAGCTGACCCTTGCCGCCTCATCGGCCGCACTGCCCCGCCCGATCCCGGCCGCCCTGCTCCAAGTCGGTCCGATCAGTTGGTCGGCGGTCGACGACCTCGGCATCGGAGTCGCCGACCTGCCGGTCTCGTGGAGCCGCCCTGCGGCGGCGAGCGCATCCGCGCCGACGTCCGGCGTGGTCCACGTCGTCCTCCGCCACGAATCGTTCTGGTCGATCGCCGAGGGTTCGCTCGGCGACGGTGCCCGGTGGCGGGAGATCGTCGAGATGAACTCCGGCCGCGAGGTCGCTCCCGGCGTGTTGTTCGACGGAACTCCGGAGCGCCTGCAGCCGGGCTGGCAGCTGCTCGTTCCGGGCGATCCGACGGCGATGCCCGATGCCGCGACGGTCTCGGACCCGGTCGCGACGCACCAGGTCCTGGTCGAGCCGGGCGACACCCTCAGCGGCATCGCTGCGGATCAGCTCGGCGACGCCGCCGCGTGGCCGACGATCTGGGACCTCAACCGCGACCACATCTTCGATGGGCGGTCGTTCGAGGATCCGAACCTGATCCTGCCCGGCTGGACGCTGGTCGTGCCCGATCCGTTCGTGGCCGCCGAGGTTCCGGCCGATGCACCGACGCCCTCTGCCCCTCTGGTCGTGGCCCCGACCGCCGTTGCCGCTGCCGAGACAACTGTGGTTCCGGCAACGACTGTGGCACCGGAGACGACGGCCGTTCCGGTGACGACGGCCGTTCCTGTGACGACTGCGGTTCCGGTGACGACTGCGGTTCCGGTGACGACTGCGGTTCCCGAGGTGGCCACCTCGACCACGATGGCGTCGCTTGTGACCGCCCCGGACTTCGCGGTCCCTGAGTTCACTTCGGCTGTCGGTCCCGAGACCGACGCGACCGCCGACACCGTTCCCGCAGCGGTGCTCGCCCGGTTCGAGGATCACGCCACGCCGCCGC
>JAOBWQ010000023.1 GCA_025463425.1 Ilumatobacteraceae bacterium
CCGCGACCGGCGCGCATCGACGAGTACAACTCGCGCACCGCGCTGGTGATCCGTCAGTCGAAGACCGACTTCGCCGCATCGAGCGACCTCGGCGTCGGGCCGCACGACACGGGTGTGCTCACCGATCTCCCGGTCAAGAACCTCTCGGCGGTGATGAAACCGGTGACGTGGGCGTATTTCGTGCTTGATGTCGAGCGGGCGTTCGCGATCGAATGGTGGCTGACGATGCTCGGGCCGTTCCTCGGTGTCTACGCGCTGATGATGGTGCTCACCCGGTCACGGCTGATCGCTGCGCTGACCGGTCTGCTGGTTGCGGCATCGCCGGCACTGCTGTGGTGGTCGATCCCGTCCAGCGGGTTCTCGGTGATGTACGGCGCCTTCACGTGTGCGCTGATCATCGCCGCCGCTCGGGCCACCGGCCGCCGCCGGTTCCTCTGGACGGCCCTCGGGGGCTGGACTGCGGCCGGGTTCGCGACGATGTTGTACCTCCCCTGGCTGATCCCCCTGACGTTGCTGTTCGGCGCGATCGCGATCAGCCAGATGCCGAACGTGCTCGTCCAGTGGAAGCGGCTGCTGACGGCTGCCGTCGCGTTCGGCGGTGTGTTCGGGCTGCTGATGGCGATCTACCTACGCGATCACCACGCCGCGCTCAGCTCGATCGCCAACTCCGTCTATCCCGGCAACCGTGTGACACCGGCTGGCGAGGCCCTCCCCGAGCTCGTCTTCGACGCGCCCTACGACGTGTTCACGACGTCTCGGCAGTACTCGCTGATCGCCGGAACCAACCAGTCCGAGGCCGCGTCCGGGCTCATGCTGTGGTTGCCGATCGCCATCGTCGGCGGCGCCTTCGCCGGGTTCCGCACCCGTTCGAAGGCGGCGCGGGCGCTGACGGCATCGATGATCGTCTCTGTCGTGCTGGCCGCATGGGCGCTCCTCCCGATCCCCGCCAAGGTCGGCTCGCTGCTCGGGTTGACCAACGTGCAGGGCAGCCGGGTCGCGCTCCCCCTTGCCGTCGCCGGACTCATCTCCGGCGGGCTGTTCGTTCAGCGGATCCGCGACGATCCGGCGTTCCGGCCGTCGGTCGGTCGAGCGGTGCTCGGTGCCGCCGCGTTCGCCGCGCTGACCGGCTGGGTGATCAGGAAGTACACGATCGATTCGGTCGAGCCGTCACGGCGATCGATGCTGTTGCTGCTCGTCGTGTTCTCGGTTGCGGTGTTCGTCGTGATGCGCGGCAAGGCTCTCGTCGGGCTCGGCTCGATGTGCGTGCTCACCCTGTTCGGGTCGGTGCGGATCAACCCGATCCAGATCGGCCTCGGACCGATCCTCGACAACCCGCTGACCCTCCAGATCGGGTCAGTGCGCGCCGGTCATGAAAGCGAACGGTGGGCTGCAGTGGGCGAAGCGGGCCACGCCCCGTCGATCCTGATGGCATCCGGCGCACCCACCGTGACCGGCACGGATTGGTATGCGAACACGACGGCATGGCACCGGATCGATCCGACCGATTCAAGTAGTTCCATCTGGAACCGGTTCGCACAGATCTGGATCGTCGTCGACGATGCGGTTCCGAGCCCGACGCTCGAGCTGCGCTACAACGACCTGATCGTCATCCACACGGCATCGTGCGCCGGCGCGCTCCAGGACTTCGACGTCACCTACGTCACGTCGGAGTCCGAGCTGTCCTCTCCGTGCCTGCGCCCGCTGGCCCCCAAGTCGGGGCCAGGCGAGCGCTGGATCTATCAGGTCGTGCCGGCAGCCTGACGGCTCACATCACGTAGCCGAACACGTCGACGACCACGTTGTTGGCACCGTTGGCGTTGAAGATGCTGAGCGTGCCGCCGCTGCCGACCTTGAGGTAGGCGAGGTTCGGCACGGCCACGCCGGGGCGTGGGTTCAGCGTCGATGCACCGGGACGATCGTCGCCCGTCGGCCACACCGTCATGAAGCCGGTCGCCTCGGTGTCGACGGAGGTGACGTTGACGACGACCGCAGCTGCCTTGGCCGGCACGGGGCTGCCATTGGCCACGGTCATCGTCTCGGTCATGCCCTGCACCATCCCTGCCATGCCTCCGGTGCCGTCGCGGGTGTCGATGACACGTTGCGGCGTCACGGGCACGAACAGCCCGCCGGCCGACGAGAAGTAACCGGTCACGTCGGCGACCAACTGGCTGTTGCCGGACGAGTTGTACAGGCTGACCTGACCGTTGTCGCCAAGCTTCGCGATCACCATGTTCGCGACCGTCAGGCCGGGTACGAAGTTGAGGCTCGACGCATTGGGACGGGCAGCGCCCGTCGGCCAGGCAGTGATGAAGCCTTGACCCGTGGGGTCAGTCACGGTGACGTTGAGCGCCACACCCTGCACGCCATTGGCCGGGACGCCGCCGACACCCGTGACGGTGAGGTTGATCGCTTGGTTCTGACCGATCGGCGCGGCCGGAGCCCCGACGCCCGCACGGGTGTCGAGGATGCGCGATGGCGTCAACGCCGTGAACCGGCCACCCTCCGGCGGTGGCGTCGCCGTGTAGTACCCGACGACATCGGCGATGACATCGGTCTCGCCGCTGTGGTTGTAGATGTCGACGAAGCCATTGGCACCGATCTTCACCGTCGTCAGGTTCGGCACGGTCTGTCCCGGCACGAAGTTGACGTTCGAGACGAGAGGTCGCGCCTCACCTGACGGCCATGCGGTCAGGAAGCCGGCGTCGGTCGGGTTGACCGCAGTCAGGTTCATCACGACCGCCGTTGCGCCCGAAGCCGGAACGCCACCGACCCCGGCGACGTGCAGCTGAGTGGTGACATCTCCGGCCAGCGGTGAGAGGTTGCCACCCTCGCCATCGCGGGTGTCGAGCAGCCGGGCGGGGGTGAGCGGCACGTAGTAGCTCGGCGTCGGAGGAACCGGACGCTCGAGCCGAACCGGGCCACTCGAGTAGCCCACTCCGTTGCCGGAACGGTTGTGCATCACGACGTAGATCCAATAGGTCGCGTTCGGCATGGTGTTGCCGTCGGAGTCGAGGCCGTTCCACGTGAACGTGTTTGTCCCGGCCTGCACCTTGATGCCCGAGGCGATCTTGGTTCCACCGAAGTCGCCCTGCGACGTGGTGGCGTAGATGTCGGCGGTCGCCAAGCGCGAACTCGTTGCGTCGGCGAACGTGATGTCGTAACTGCTGCTGAAGGCCGCGTCGTCGGCAAGCTTGACGTTCTTCAAGGTGAACTGACGAGCACCCGGATCCTCGTCGAGGTCGAACCGGAACGCCGAGATCGGCACCCCGCGCCAGCCGATCGGGTTCGAGCCGTTCTCGTCGTGCAGGGCCAGGGCCGGGTTGGTCACCATGTCGAGGCTGATGTGGTTGCAGCCCGGACCCGGATACACGATGAAGTCCTGGCTGTCGCTCCACTGGCGTGACCCCGCCTTGATCCAGGCGACGCGCCCGTTCATCCCGCCGCCGGGATTC
>JAOBWQ010000056.1 GCA_025463425.1 Ilumatobacteraceae bacterium
AGGCGGACCCCTCGTTGCTGCCGAAGTCGTTCTACCCCGGCGGGCGCAGCAGCGACATCTGGCACGCGAACACGACGTACGACTGGCAGCCGATCCCGGCCGGGTCCGGCGTCGGCTACATCACCGGCCTCCTTCAGAGCGATGTCGCCATCGTCGGCGGTGGCTCGGTCGACCTCTGGGTGCAGTCGTCGACGCCGGACACGGACCTCGAGGTGACGATCAGCGAGGTTCGCCCCGACGGCACCGAGATGTACATCCAGAGTGGATGGCTGCGCGCCTCGCACCGCAAGCTCGACACCGCGGCGAGCACCGACGTGCTGCCGGTGCAGACCCACGCGGAGGCCGACGCGGCACCGCTGCCCGCCGGGCAGTACTCGCCCGTACGGATCGAGCTGTTCCCGTTCGCCTACGTGTTCCGCAAGGGCAGCCAGATCCGGATCACGGTCGATGCGCCCGGCGACAGCCGGCCGGTCTGGGCGTTCGACACGATCGACCACGGTGAGACGGTGTCGATCGCCCACGACACCGACCATCCGTCGAAGATCGTCCTCCAGGTGGTCCCCGGCCTCGTCGCCCCTGCTGGGGTCGCGCCCTGCGGATCGCTGCGCGGCCAGCCGTGCCGCACCTACGTTCCCGCCGACAACGAGCCCGTGCCGGTCTGACCCGAGTCCATTCACCGATGCAGCCGCTCATCCTCGTCCCAGCACGACGCGCGACGGCTGGTCGGGTCAGCCGTCACCCGGTCAGCTTCGTGGTGCAGCCGTCGATCGACGCGCTGCGCCGCGCCGGCGCAGAGGTGTGGATCCTGCCACCGGCCGAGCTGACCCCCGACGATGCTCGCGCACTGTTGGAGCGGGCCGACGGCCTGTGCCTGCAGGGCGGCGCGGACATCCATCCGCGCCACTACCGCGACGTCGCCGAGGGTCACGACGTGGCGGGCGTCGACGAGCTGCAGGACCACACCGAGCTCGCTCTGACGCTTGCCGCGCTCGACCTCGGCATGCCGGTCCTTGCACTCTGCCGCGGCGCGGAGCTGCTCAACGTCGCGTGCGGCGGGACGCTGCACGACCTCGATGCGGCGGAGCACCATCCACCGTCGACGCCCGGCTCGGTCGGTGTGCTCCACGATGTCACGATCGAGCCCGGCTGCCGACTGCGCGATGCGCTCGGCGTCGACCGAGCCGCCGTCTCCTCGGTGCACCACCAGGCGATCGCCCGGCTCGGCGATGATCTGGTCGTGACCGCGCTGGCCGCCGACGGCGTGATCGAGGCGATCGAACGTCGCAGCGGCTGGACGGTTGGCGTCCAGTGGCATCCCGAGGACACGGCTGCGATCGATGCGACGCAGCAGCAGTTGTTCGATGCGTTCGTCGTCGTTTGTCGTGGAGCCGACGCCGCCCCGGCGTGACAGGATCCGCACGTGGACTTCATCTTCATGCTCACCCGGTCGGACGAGACGGTCGTCGATTGCCTCGAGACCTGGTCGGCGATCGATGCGGTCGGCGTCAGCCACGCCGGGTTCAAGGACGTCGGCGTCGACATCGACACGCTGATCGAGCTCAACCGACGGATGCTGGCGAGCGGCGCGACGACGTACCTCGAGGTCGTCAGCACTTCGGCAGAGGCGTGCCTGCAGTCAGCCCGCGCCGCCGTCGCGATCGGTGTCGACCGGCTGATGGGCGGCACGCAGGTCGCCGAGATCCTCGGCATCGTCGACGGCACGGGCATCGAATACCTGCCGTTCCCCGGACTTCCGGTCGGCCATCCGACGCTGCTCGGCGGCGGCGCCGAGTTGGTCGAAGCGCAGTGCCGCGAGTTCGCTGTGCAGGGCTGTGGCGGCGTCGACCTGCTCGCCTACCGAGCGACCGAGGCGGACCCGATCGCGCTCGTCGAGGCCGCCCGGCGGGGCACACCCGGATACCTCGTGGTCGCCGGCAGCGTGTCCACCGTCGACCAGATCGACGCGCTGCGCGCTGCCGGCGCCGACGCGTTCACGATCGGCACGGCGGTGTTCGACGGATCGTTCTCACCACGCAAGGGCCACATCGCTTCGCAGCTGCGCGACGTGTTGGACGCGACCCGGGGATGACGCAGCGATGACCGGCCGGCGATGAGCCTGTTGATGGGGATCGACCTCGGCGCCGGCGGCGTGAAGGTGTCGATCGTCGAACCCGACGGCACCACCGTCGGCGAGGGGTCGTCGCCGATCTCGACCGCGACTCCTCACTTCGGTTGGGCAGAGCAGGACCCGCTCGACTGGTGGACGGCTGCGTGCGCGGCGATCCCCGCCGCGCTGCGCGACGGCCGCGTGACGGCGGACCAGATCGCCGGCATCGGGATGTCCGGGGGCGCACACATCGGCGTGCTCGCCGACTCAGCCGGTGCACCACTGCGTCCGGCGATCCTGTGGAGCGACTCGCGCAGCGCTGCCGAGGCTGCCGATCTCCGCGAGCGCGCCGACGAGCGGATCCTCGAACTGTCGCTGAACCGGGCCAACCCGACCTGGCTGCTGCCCCAGCTCCAATGGTTGCGCCGGTACCACCCTGTAGCGACCGCCGCGACCCGGATGCTGTTCATCTCCAAGGACTGGCTGCGTTTCCGGCTCACGGGCGACTGGAGCACCGACTACAGCGATGCCATCGGCGCACTGCTGGCCGACTCGACCACGGGTGGTTGGTCGGCTGAGCTGTGCGACCTCGTCGGCTGGGACATCGCGACGCTGCCGCCGATCGTCGCACCGACAGCCGTGACGGGGCACGTCACCGCGGCGGCGGCTGCAGAGTGCGGACTTCGCGCCGGCACGCCGGTCGTGTGCGGCAGCAACGACACCACCGTCGAGCTGTTCGGCGCGGGTGCTGTGCTGCCGGGACAGGGCGCGGTCAAGCTGGCCACCGCCGGCGTGACGTATCAGGTGACCGCTGGACCGCTCGTGCGCCCACCGGTGTCCTGCTATCCGCACATCATCGACGGGCTCTACTACACCGCCACGGGGATCAACTCGTGTGCATCCGCACACCGCTGGCTGCGCGACACGTTCTTCGCCGATCTGGACATCGACGGCCGCGGGTTCGACGCGATGGACGCGATGGCGGCCGCGGTGCCGGCGGGCAGCCTCGGGCTGATGTTCCACCCGTACCTGGCGGGCGAGCGCGCACCGCACTGGGACCCGCAGCTCCGCGGCGACTTCGTCGGCGTGACGTTCCAGCACGATCGGGCCCACTTCGCCCGCGCGCTGTACGAGGGAATCGCCTTCGCGATCCGCGACGCGATGACCGTGGCCGAAGGGCTCGGGATGCGCTACGACACGATCCGCCTCGTCGGCGGTGGGGCGCGCAGTGCCACGTGGCGGCAGATCATGGCCGACGTGCTGGGCCGCGAGATCCTCCTGCCGGCCAACGGCGACGCGTCGTTCGGCGCGGCCGTGCTGGCCGGCATCGGGATCGGGGTGTTCGCCGACCCGCTCGAGGCGGCCGAACAGTGCTGTCGCACCGTCGCCACGCACGCATCCGAGCCCGCAGCGCACGAGCGCTACAGCCAGTTCTTCGAGATCTACCGCGACGTGCAGCGCAACCTGGTCGAGGCGAACCACCGTCTCCACGCCTTGACGACGAGCGCCCGCTCGGGGATGGCCGACTGATGGACCGTCGGGCCGAGCTCGGCGAGTTCCTGCGCGCTCGACGCGAGGCGCTGCGCCCGTCCGACGTGGGGCTGCCGGCCGGCGCTCGACGGCGCACGCCGGGGCTGCGACGCGAGGAGATCGCGCTCCTGGCCGGGGTCTCGGTGACCTGGTACACGTGGCTGGAGCAGGGCCGGCGGATCAATGCGTCGCGCGATGTGCTGCTGGCGTTGGCTCGCGCGCTTCGGCTCGACGACGCCGGCCGTGACCACCTCCTGGCGCTCGCCCATGCCGACGGACGCGCGGGCGAGGCGATCGACGCCGTCATCGAGGCGCCGGACGCGCTCCAACGGCTGATCATGTCGATGGAGCCGGCACCCGCGTACGTTCTCGGCCAACGGTGGGAGATCGTCAGCTGGAACGCTGCGGAGGAACGCCTGTACGCGGCGCTGCGCGA
>JAOBWQ010000091.1 GCA_025463425.1 Ilumatobacteraceae bacterium
TGGTGCCGGAGAGCAAACGCTGTCGGAGTGGATGTCCGCAAACGCACTCGTGAGCTGGATCGTCCATACCGAACCGTGGACCTTGGAATCTGAGCTCATTGCCGACTTGGACGTCCCGCTCAACCTCGATGGGAATCGGCACAACGCCTTTCACCCAGTGCTGACTCTCATCCGGTCGAACGCCGTCGCTCGAGCCAAGTCGCTTCCGATTCTCGCGAACCCAGGTTTGGGAGGTCGGTGAGACTTGCGGGACCAGGGTCACCGTCCTTGGAGATGGTCGACCCGAGGCGCCGATATGTCTCGCCTTCCTTGCGGCCGGTCATGCGTCATTCGGCGCGCGCGTTCTGTGTGGCCCTCTGCGTCGACGACGGCGTCAGACGGTCGTCAGAATCGCCGGTGGTCAAATCGTCCTCGATTCCATTGGTCCTTCGTGTAGACCTCGGTGATGCCGTCCGACGGTTCGTTCGTCAATGCAGAGTTCAGGAGTGGCGCAATGTCCACATGGCCGACTCGTCCCGCGACCAACCTGCTTGCAGTTCCATTTGCTCTCACGCAGACTGGGGTTCTGACCGCGTCTGCCTTGGTCCGCGAGGCTGAGGTTCGAGGCTGGAAGCCCACTGTGGAGACGCTCGTCGTCTTGGCAGATGCAGGCCTGTTCGTTCCGCTGTTTGAGTTGATCGACCAGGCTGAGGACGACCTAATCGTTGACCCGACCGCTGGGATCTGTGAGTGGCCTTTCGAAGCCCATGTCCAGGCGATGGCCGTTCGCGACCCGGCCGGCGGACGATTCGACCGGACTCGATTGGAGGCGTGTCGGTATTCGCACTGGCAATTGTTGTGGTTTCACGGTGTCGGTTGGGACCAACTTCACCCGAAGACCGAAGAAGCTCTACGGGACATCGCCAACGACGAGATGCTCCGTCCATGGTTCGAGCAAGCCGCGAGCTCGTATCGTCAGTTGGCCATCGTGCTTGAGGCGGTTGCCGCGAGCTACATGCCCTTCGTGAGCAATCGAGTGTCCCAACGAGGCCACCACACGTGGTCTCCCGCCAACACCAAGGATTCCGGCTCGCTGCTTGCTTGGCTGAGCGTCGCAGCGGACCTGGTTCATGGTCAAGCGGAGATGCTGCTGCTGGCCGCTCGCAACGTCGATCCGCTCGCCGAGTGGTCGCCGCTCACCGGGCACGCCTCTTCGGAAGCCCGCCACAAACTCAAGGGTGCAGCGCTGGTCGCGGTCGACCTGAGGGAGGCGGCCGAATTGTTGCTTCAGTTGTACGACGACCTACCAGACGCACAACTCTCAACAGCGATGCCGTCCCGCATCGGAACCTATTGGCAGCCGCTCCACGAAAGGCTGAAGCGGCCGCGAGCGGAACGGGATCGAATCCTGAACGATTTGGGGTTGACCCCGTTCCCCAGTCTGATCGTCGCCGTTGAGGGTCACACCGAGGAAGCGATCATTGCCAAAGCTCTCGACGCCTTCGGCTGGCGAGTCGGGCTCGATGCCATCGAGGTCGTCAACTTGCGCGGGGTGGGCAACGACGTCAGTGTGCTCGCGCGCTACGCCGGCGCCCGCGGCTCGCCGAGGAGCTGGGCGACCTTGTACTGCTTCGCCGACCGCTGGCACACCTCGCCGTGCTCGCCGATCCCGAAGGGCCGTACACGACCATCAACGATAGAGCCGCCATCAGGGTCCGGCTCGTTGACGAGCTTGTCCAATCGCTGCCCGAACGACTGCGCACTCCGAAGATGGTCGAGGACATGTCAAACCTCGTCACAGTGGACACTTGGGGTGGGTTGGGCGGTCCGTACGAGTTTGCGCACTTCACCGACGAGGACTTGGCCGATGCCGTCGTCGAACTCTGCCCGGGAGTTGATCGTGAGCGGCTCGTGCGCGGCTTTGATGGCCAGAGAATCAGCGGCTCCCCCGACGTCGACAAGGTGCTCGACAGCGGCGTTCTCAGGGGCCATCGCCATCCCAGCAAAATCGACCTCGCGTTGCATATGTGGCCGCGCCTTCAGGGCGCGATCGACGAGGCTGCGTCCAGCGACGAACTTTCTCCCGTGCCCGTGGCGAGAATGTGCCAAGAGCTAGTGCAGCACCTCAACAGGGTGAGCTTCGTGAAGGCCCTGCGTTACTGATCGTGTCGCGTCTCGAGAGCGCGACGCTGAACTCCATCGTGCCCCGACGCCACAGGTCGACTGAGGCCCCACGACGTCGACGAGTAGCCACTCGGTCGGCTCAAGCAGGCTCGGGTCAAGCACAAGCGCGAAGCAGTCCTGGAGGCAGTCCCGCCGATCGAAGGGCGTGTTCGGCATCGCGAGACCGACGGGCCGGTACGAAGGCGCAATCTGGGTCGCCGGTGAGGGTCGCTTCGCAGACATTTACCTCTTCGCGTGGCACGGCGGCTGGGACGAGCCAGAGGTCGACCAACGCGACTCGACGCAATGGGATTACTACGTTGTCGCGACCTCAGATCTGCCCCACCAGAAGACGATCGCCCTGTCAGGAGTTCGCCGACGGGCCACAGCGACGTCCTCCCGCAACCTGCTCGTCGCGGTACGGACGAAAGGCAAACAGGTCAGGACAACCTTCAACAGTTCCTAACGTCCAACCTCAATTACGAGCCGACGCGGCCGCGTCGTTCGGTTGCCTTCAAATGCCTCGCGCAGACGGTGTTCTATCGTTGTTCTGCGCGACCGCGTGCGCCGTCGGCGCAGTACGAGGGAGCCAATCTCGACGCCAGAGATGTCACCGAGCAGCTGGCGAGTGACCCTGTTCTGCAGAGTCTCACGCATCGGTACTGTGCCTCACGAAGCAAAGCCTGCGCCTTGACTCGATGGTGCTCGCTGTGGCGCCCTGTCGAGGGCTCGCCACTGCTGAACGGGCTTCTCAGACGCAAGCTTTTATCGCTACTCCTTCAGCTCGACTACTTGAATGCGTAGATCAGATGCCAAAGCAATACCGAGTAGGCCAAGGTGGCAGCTAAAATCTTTAGCCAGAATAGAACGTCGGTCGGTCGGCTGAGATACTTAGGAAACCCGTCCTTCGGCTTGTAGTCGTCTCGCTTGAGGCGCTTCTCTTCCGCTTTGTACCAGCGGGTCCACGCGGCGGACGCATACCCGTACTGCGCAATGTCGAACAACAAGCAGACGATCAATGCCGATCCAGCGAACAAGAGTCCAGGCGAAAGCTCGACCACCTTCTTTCCGATCGTGTCCTTGGCGACGCCACCGAGAACGAGTACTAGGCCAATTCCGACGAAGGCGAGGTTTCGGGTGATGTCGCTCGCCTTGCCCGTATAGGTGTCCGCCGCGGTAACCCCAATGTCGACCCATTTGTACCGATCCTCTCTCGCAGTCATCGTCGCGCCTACTTCTTGGGACCCTTCGCGCCCGTGCCGCGGGTGCGATCATCGTCGGGTTCAGAGGGTCTCGGCTTCGGTGGGCTTGCCTTCTTGCCCGGCGCAGCCTTGGCCGCGGGCGCGCCTCTCCTGCCTGGCCCGGCTCGCTTTGCGGGCGCAGCCCTCCCCGTCCTCGTTGCCGTACCAGCCTTGGCGGGTGCCGCCTTCTTGGCGGGTGCCGCCTTCTTGGCGGGTGCCGCCTTCTTGGCGGGTGCCGCCTTCTTGGCGGGTGCCGCCTTCTTGGCGGGTGCCGCCTTCTTGGCGGGTGCCGCCCTCTTGGCGGGTGCCGCCCTCTTGGCGGGTGCCGCCCTCTTTCCTGCTGCCTTCTTACTCATATCCACGCATCATAGGTGAGACGGATGAAGTGATTGGTAGCTCGGACTTCGCACTGGCCCTAGAGTCGATTTCGGACTACTAGAATCATCAAGAATCGCGTACCACATGGTCGTAGTTGCACAGTCTGACCAAGGACGGACTCCAATGCTTAGGTCGACGTAGCCCCGGTGTGAGCTGAGTTTTGACACACGGCGCCGCTCCTCTTGTCGCTAAACTCGTCCTTGTCCACGGCCACGGTGTGCGGTCTCCTCGCTTCGGCTCTTGTCGCTCCGCCCATGTGATCCGAACACGAGGAGCCCGTCGACTCCGGGGACGGCTGAACAGCGTCGATCGGACCGGTGGGCGGGCAGGAGTGAGCTGAGTTGACACGAAGATTTGGCTGAGGCCGACCACTTCCGTCTCGACGCTCGCACCGAACGGGTCTACAACCCATAAACCGCTTTGAGCACCCAAATGAGACAACGGAGCGCTGTGCCCGAACCGCCGAACCAGACAAGGCCAGTGAGAAGGGCTCCTCCGACCACGTTTAGGCCGAGCGCAGTCGGCCATCCGACGCGTGACAGGTCGATGGATTCCTGGAGCTGATTCATGCGAGTAGCGACTGGTCCATCCGGATCATTGAGCGCCTTGGCGACAACGAGTTGCACGACGTCGGTCATGGATTCGGCAAATTGCTCCAGTACGCGAGCCGACGCGTCCCGGTCGGTCACAGGATCTGGTTGCCCGACGTTCGCATCGATGACGAGGTTCGACAGATTCGAGGTCAACGTGACGGCGTGCGCTTGATCGATGTCGAGCGATTCGACCAGGTCGCCCACGGCGAGTGCCTGTGGAGTCAGTCTTGTAACGGCCGCGGCGAGGCGCGCGGCGTTGCGCTCGTACGCGACGACGTCGAGTCGTGGGTTGATGGACTCAGAATGAGCCGACGTCATGAGCGACTGCAGCTCTGCCGCGTCTGCGTCCGAGACGTCGCCCGAGTCGACCATGCGCCGCGCGGCATCCAAGAGACTTTCAAGTGCCTGGTTGGCGAGAGCGGCGCGATCGGCGTCGAGATGTTCGACTCGGCGATTTGGTACAAGTGTCGGGATCGTCAGGCTCGGCGCGAGAGTCGGCTCTGCGGCGCCGCTCGCGGCCTCAGTAACTGACGAGCCGATCTCAAGTTCTGCCAGAGTCTGATAACCGAAAACAAGCGCGGCGAGTGAAGCGAGAGCGTCGGCGTACACGCCGCCAAACACGTCCCAGACGTCATGAGTTGCGAGAGCGCGGGAACTTTGGAGGACTACCTCGCGGTCGTAGGAGTAGGTGCCGTCGGCAATACGAGACGCAATCGTCATGGCAAGCCCCCGCAGGTCCATGTCCGGGGGTTCTGATGCGAGGCGAAGGGCTTCAACAAGAAACCCCGCAAGGCGCTGAGCCGCCTCTGCAGCGACGATCACGCGTTGCTCGTCGTCGTGCACCCGCGCCGTGACGGTCGCGACGAGAACATTGAAGTTCATCAGCTCAGCTAGCAACTCGCGATCGGGCACCGCTTGCAAGCGTCCGTGAATGGCATTGAACGCGCGTTGCAGAAGCTCAGCGAACTGCAGCGCCTGCGCCGCGGACGGCCGTGACGTTCCGCCATAGCGGTCGATATCCGCTATCAAGTACTGGTTTGCCACCCACCCAGCGTGCCATAGGTTTACCTGTCCTCACGGGAAGTGCGGGGGACGCTCAACGGTGGGGGCGATCGAACCTTGCCACAGTCGTCAATGGTGCCGTCGCTTAGTCCGGAGATCGCGTTCGACGGCGAGTTTCGCAATTCGGCTAGAGCAGATTGTTCGTGGTCCGTGAGCGCAAGGTTCAGACGGCGCGCGAACCGAACCGATCCCGATCTGTAGATCGATCGGAGCGACAAGCCAATGTCACCGGGGAGCGCAGAACGCGCGCCAGCACGATCGCAGATCGCTCGACCCGCACCGAAGAACGAGCGCCGATCCGGCGTTCGGAGCTGATTGGCGCTGTCGACCTGGGGAGTCGCGATCGACTCCCCAGGTGTACTCGGGGAGTCAGAACATCCAGTCGAGTCGCCGTTGGCGGGCTGTCGTGCATAGCCAGCAGCGGGCAAAACCGGGTGCCCGCCGACAGGCTCGCTCTGACCTGGAGCTGAAGGTTCTTCCCAGGATTGCTTCAGGTGCCGCTCATGTCCGTGTGGCGGAATCATCGTCATGAACGAGCTCGAACTCCGGTCGCCATTCCCTCCGCCGACGCCCATCGATCCGCTCCTCCGGAACCGCCCGGTGTCATCGGATGCGCCCAGCGCAGCGCCGCACGCGTTGCGGGCACGGGAGCGACCGCAGGTCATGCGCAAGCGGCGCGACGGCCGCTCGAAGGCCGTGTTGCTCGGCCTCGCCACGGTCATCGGCTTGTGGTTCGGTCTCGCGGCTCCTTCGGTGTCACCGGTGACCCCGGCGCGCTCGTCGGCATCTGGCCCGGCCCCATCGAGCTCAGCCGCGTCGACGAGCGCGGGGAGCACGGCATGACAGCCCCTCGACCGGCGCCATCGGCCGTGCGCTACGGCGTGCTGACGGCGATCTGGGTCGGCGCGATGGCCGTCGCCTGGTGGCCGATCATGGTGGCCCTGCAGGGGCCCGGTCCCCTGCTGTCGGTTCCCGTGGTCGCGCACGTCGCCGGCATGCTGGCCGGCTACGCAGTGCTGGTCCTGATCGCGCTGATGTCGCGCGCCCCGATGCTCGAGCGCGACATCGGTGCCGACGTGCTCGCTCGCTGGCACAGTCGCGGTGGGCGGCTCGTGATCTCCGCCATCGTCGTCCACGCGGTTGCCGCGGTGGTGGCGTGGGCCGACGCAAAACGGGAGGGTCTCGCGCTCTCGTTCTGGCAGGTGGCCCAGCTTCCCTGGCTGACGGCCGCCACGATCGGCACGATCCTGCTCGTTGCCGTTGGCGTCGCATCGGCGCGGGCTGCACGATCGCGGCTCTCGTACGAGAGCTGGCACGCCATCCACCTCCTGACCTACGTAGGCATCGCGCTGTCGTTCGTCCATCAGCTGGCCGGACCGGACCTCGCCGGACGTCGCGTCCTCCAGATCGGATGGGCGCTGCTCTACACCCACGCGTTCGCGCTGCTGATCCGCCACCGGGTCCTCACTCCGATCCACCAGGCGGCGCGCCACCGGATGCGGGTCTCTGCGATCGTGCCCGAAGGTCCGGGCGTCGTGAGCATCGAGGTCGAGGGCCAGCACCTCACCGAGCTGCAGGCCGAGTCCGGCCAGTTCTTCCGCTGGCGGTTCCTCACGCCCGACCTGTGGCTGACTGCGCATCCGTTCTCGCTCTCCGCCGCACCGACACCGAGTCGGTTGCGCCTGACCGTCAAGGCGTTGGGCCAGGGCAGCGCACGGCTCCAGGAGATCGCGGTCGGTACGTGGGTGGTCACCGAAGGCCCGTACGGCGCGATGACGAACGCCAGGCGGACGCGCGACGACATCCTGTTGATCGCCGGCGGCGTGGGGATCACGCCGATGCGCGCCCTGTTCGAGACGATCCCGCTCAGCCACGGACAGGACCTCACCCTGCTGTACCGCTCCCGCGGCCCCGATCACGTCCTGTTCCGGCACGAGCTCGATGAGATCGCCCGAGCGCGCGGCGCGACGGTGCACTACCTGCTCGGCGACGACGCCCAATGCCTCGCCCCGTCAGCGTTGGTCAGGCTGGTCCCGAACGTCGTCGAGCGCGACGTCTACATGTGCGGTCCACCACGGATGACGGACGCAGTCAGGGCCGCACTGCGCCGCGTCGGGCTGTCCGATGAGTTCATCCACGAGGAGCGGTTTGCGTTCTGAACGAGCCGGTCGACTGCGGTACCCGGTCGCGTTCTCAGCAAATGCTTATGCTCGGCTCAGCCCACGCCCAGCCACGGCGACGAACGTGGCGGGCAGGGAGAGGATCCAGATGCTGGTGTTGGTGGTCGACGACGAACGCTCGGTGCGCGACGCGCTGTCACGCGCCCTTCGTAGCGAGGGGTACGACGTGCACCTCGCGGCGTCCGGTGGCGACGCGCTCGGCTTCCTCACCCAGCAATCGCCGGACGTGATCGTGCTCGACATCGGCATGCCCGGCCTCGACGGTCTGGAGACCTGCCGTCTGATCCGCGCCAAGGGCGATGACGTCCCGGTCCTCATGCTCACTGCCCGCTCGGGTGTCTCCGACCGGGTTTCCGGTCTCGACGCCGGCGCGGACGACTACCTCGTCAAGCCGTTCGCACTCGAGGAGCTGCTCGCCCGGCTTCGGGCCCTGCTCCGACGACAGTCGCATCCAACCGTGCAGCCTGAGTCCAGTGCCATCTCGTACTGCGGGCTGGTGCTGGATCCGGTGACCCGCGACGTGACCGTCAACGGCGAGGCCGTCTCCACCACCCGGCTGGAGTTCGCGCTCCTCGAACTGTTCCTCCGCCACCCGCGCCAGGTGCTGACGCGTGAGGTCATCTTCGACCGGGTGTGGGGCTACGACTTCGGTGCGAACTCGAACTCGCTCGAGGTGTACGTCGGCTACCTCCGTCGGAAGACCGAACGAGACGGTCAGCCAAGGCTCATCCACACCGTGCGCGGCATCGGCTACGTGCTGCGCGACACGCCACCGTGAACCTGCGGACCCGACTCGCCCTGGCGACGGCGGCAGCCGCGGCGCTGGCGGTCACGGGAGTTGCCATCCTGGGTATCTCGTTCGCACGATACGAGCTGCGCAGCCAGGTCGACCAGAGCCTGCGCCGCCAGGCGGAGAAGGTGCGTGCCGCAGAAGTGGTCGCCGACCAGACGGGCAACGAGCCCGGCAGGCCGAACGGCGGCCGTGGCGACGGCAAGCCGAAGCCCGACGGAGGGACAACCGGCTACCAGATCATCGACACCATCGGCGAGGTCGTGGTTGGCAACAGCGGTGGCACGCAGCTGCCGGTGACCCCGGCCGACGTCGCCGCGGCAGTCGCCGGCTCTGGTGTCACCCTGCGTGACGCGACGATCGAGGGTGTCCAGTTCCGCATCGCAACCGTCGGCCAGCAGGGCGGGTTCGCCGTCGAGGTCGGGCGACCGATCGACGACGTCGAACGCACCCTCGACGGCCTGACGATCGGCTTCATCGTGCTCGCCGTGGCGGGCATCATCGCCGCAGCCGTGCTCGGCCGGTTCGTGGCCCGCCGTGCGCTGGGGCCCGTGTCCCGACTGGGCGCAGCGGCTCGCGACGTGGCCGAGGCCCAGGATCCCAACCTGCACGTGCCGGAGTCCGGCGGCGCAGAGCTGGAGCAGCTGGGCCGCAGCATCAACTCGATGCTGCGCTCGTTGAGTGACGCGCGCGAGCACGAGCGACGTCTGATCGACGACGCGGCACACGAGCTGCGCACACCGCTGACGAGCCTGCGCACGAACGTCGAGCTGCTGTCCACGGGACGGACGTTGTCGACCGAGGACCATGAAGCGTTGATGACCGACCTGCGCGAGCAGATGGAGGAGTTCTCCGAGCTCGTCGGCGATCTCGACGCACTTGCCCGGCGAGCCGGCAGCGACCAGAGCGGCGAGCACGAGCCGGTCCAGCTCGCCACCGTCGTGGACAGCGCCGTGCGGCGTGCGCAACGGCGAGCCGGTGCCGTGAGCATCGTGGTGCACGAGCACCAGCCCGGACTCGTGATCGGCGACGCAGCAATGCTCGAGCGAGCCGTGATGAACGTGCTCGACAACGCGGTGAAGTGGTCGCCACCGTCGGGCATCGTGGAGGTCACGGTCGTCGGCACGGCGCTGACCGTCACGGACAACGGTCCGGGGATCGACCCCGCCGACGTTCCCCACGTCTTCGACCGGTTCTGGCGCGCACCGACCTCACGGGCGATGCCCGGATCCGGCCTCGGCCTGTCGATCGTCCGGCGGGTCGTCGACGATCACCACGGTGACGTCACGGTCGACGCCAACCCCGCCGGAGGCACCCGCGTCCGGATCTCGTTGCCAGCCACGTCGCCGATGCCGCGCTGATTCACTGGGGACAATTCCGCTGGACTTCCCAGTGGAACTGGCCCGAGTGAAGTTCAGACGCTTCTCAGACTTCCTTGCGGAGGGCTTCACATCCACATCGTTCACTGATCTTCGACAGCGCACATCCCGTGCGTTCGAGAAGACAGGACCCCTGCCATGAACCCCAGCAAGCGCAAGATGTATGCGATCCTCGCCGGCGTCGGCATCAGCCTCGGCGCCGCCGGAATCGCCAGCGCGGCCTCGACCAGCTCCGCGCCGTCCAACGCCGCCGCCGTCGCCACCGCAGCCACGACGGCGAGCACCGTCGAGAGCACGCCGACCGATCCGACAACCGCAGCTTCGACCACGGCGGCCGAGGCCGATGCGAACCCGGACGCCAACCCTGGCCGGCACACGCCGACGTGGACGTCGTCAGTGACCATCGCCGCGCCGGCCGACGGCTCCAAGCCCACCGATGCCCAACTGCAGGCCGTCGCCACCGTCACCGCCGACCAGGCCACCGCCGCAGCCCTCGCCAACACCCCGGGCACCGCCGGCACCGCCGAGCTCAAGAGCGTCGCCGGCAACGTCGTCTGGGACGTCGACGTCACCGCCACCGCCGGCGGCAGCCTCGACGTCATCGTCGACGCCGGCAACGCCACCGTC
>JAOBWQ010000127.1 GCA_025463425.1 Ilumatobacteraceae bacterium
ACCTCGACGAGTCGAGCGACACCGTCGGTGATCCGGCCGGCACCGACGATCGCCCACGCGTGCGCGCATCGGCCGTAGAAGTTGGCGACCCCGAGATCGTCGCATTGCTGCGCGGCCGCCGCAGCACCGTCGCGATCGCCCGCCGTTGCGGCGGCAGCCGCCAGCTCTGCGAGCGCGACACCGGCCAACTGGTACGACCCGACCCGCTCGAACACCGCAGCGCTGGCCCGCGCCTCGTCCGCAGCGAGGAGTGGATGGCCCCGGACCCGGTGGATCGAGCTGGATGCCATCCTGTTCCAGGCGACCCCCTGCTCTGACCAACGATCGCGTTCGAAGTCGATGCCGCGGACGGCGAGCGCGCACGCCTCGTCGAGACGGCCCTCCTGCTGCAGGATCCGCAGGCGCACGAAGGAGACGATGGCCGGGTCGGGCAGGCCCGGATCCCAGCCGATCGCGGCGAACCCGGCCTCGCAGCGAGCGATCGTGGTCATCGCTTCCTCCACCTGGCCGAGCGACGCCGCAGTCATCGCTCGGGCCAGCGACACCCAGACGTCAGCGTGCCGGCTGAGCGGCGCACCCTCCAGCGGCGCCAGGACCGCAGCGGCGAACGTCGGCCGGCCGAGCGTGATCAGCACGACGGCCTTTCTGGCGGCCAGTCCGGCGCCGTCAGAGCGATCGCTGTCGTCGGGCAGCTCGAGCGCGAAGGCCGCTTCGAAGTGGCCTTTGATGTAGGTCAGCACGTCGAAGCGAAGCACCATCGCCTTGGCGCGGAGGTGCCCGTCGTGCTCGATCGAGTCGAGCAACTCGTCGAGACGATCGAGTTGCTCCAGCGCGTCATCAGGTTGGGCCGAGCGGGCTGCGATGAGCGCGAGCAGGAAGACGTCGTCCGGGGCCATCGCGTTGGTGGCCGCTGCGCCGTCGGCGCGTCCGCCGTCGGACTGGCGGACGATCCGCGCTGCGAGCTGTGGATCGAAGCGCAGCAGGGCCAGCTCGGCGGCAGCGTGGGCGATCGCCGACGGGATCGGCGCCCGAGCTTCGAGTCGCCAGACCGCGATCCGCAGCGCGTCGTCGCGTCGGCGCGCGCCGAGCGCGGTGACCGCGTCGGCCAGCATCATCCGGGCCCGACTCGCCCAGCTGTGCGGCATGCCAGCGCGCAGCACCTCGCCGTACATCGGGTGAGCGAGGCGCACGTCGAGCCGACGCCGGACGAGCTCGGCGAGGATGAAGCCGTCGGCCTCGAGTCGCTCGAGGCGCGCCTGGGCGTCCGGGCCGGCGAGATCCTCCAGCACCGCCGCCCCGAGCGGGTCGCCGAGCGCGAGCAGCTCGAGCACCGATCGATCCTCGTCGCTGAGGTGCTGCAGTCGGCTCTCGACAGCGGAGATGAGATCGGAGGGAAGCGGCAGGGGACCGGTCAAACGCCACCCGCCGGCCACCGGGCCGCGACCGGCGACGAGCTCGAGCACGCCAACGTCTCGCGCGCTGGCGACGAGCTGCTGGAGGAACAACGGGTTGCCCGCTGACGCATTGAACAGCGTCGAGGCCGCGGTGGGGTGCAGCGGATGGCCGAGGATCGACTGGGCCAACACCGTCGACTCCGCGAGACCGAGCTCGGTGAGATCCATCCGCTCGGCGCGGCCGTCTTTCCAGAGCGCGGTGACGGGATCCGGGACGGGCTCCTGGCTGCGGAGGGTGGCCACCACGAACGCAGCTCCCGTGAGCGCGAGCTGGTGGACGAGCGTGGCCGACGCGCCGTCGAGCTGGTGGGCATCGTCGACGACCACGACCAAGCGGCCCGTCCCGGCCCGTTCGACGAGCGCCGTGACGGTGTGGCGGATCATGTCGGCCTGGGTGGTCGGCGCGCTCGGCGCCGACAGAAGCGGGGCGACGGCACCCAGCGAGATGCTCGACGCCGACTCGGTCGCGGTGATCCGCAGCACCTCGCCGCCCGGAGCGCGAGACCGCGTCGCGATCGCGGTGGCCAGGGCTGACTTGCCGACGCCGGCCGGGCCGACGATGACCACACCGACGCACCCGTCCCGCCCGGCAGCATCGAGCCCGCGTTGCAGCTCGCGATCTCGCCCAACCATGTGCCCGTCGCCCACCCGGGCAGTCTGGCAGAGGAGTAGTGCCTACGGTGGCCGGGCCACGGGTCGGCGTGGTCCTCTGATGTCATGAGCGCGCACCTGATCAAGCACGCCCTGCGCATCGGCGCGGGTGGCAACGACGGCTACCACCCCGAAGGCTGGAACCCCAAGCTCAAGCTCACCGTGATGGGTCCGACACCGCCCGATTCCGAGCTCGTGTGGACGATGTACAAGCCAGATGGTTCGACGTGGTTCGAGCACTCCGCCGCGCTGCCCGAGCTGGCTGACGAGGAGATGCACACCGCCTCGCTGCAGAAGTGGGACAGCGGCACGGACATCACCGAGGTCGGTTCGTTCCGGTTCACGATCCGGATCGTGATGGAGCTCGACGGCATCGACGAGCTGCTCCACGACGGTCACCTCGTCGCCGCTCGGCTGGACGAGAACGAGACGTGGTACGGCGTCGATCACAGCGCGTGGCTGACCACGGGCCTGGTGGCGCTCGACGTGTACGACGAGCACGATGGTCCGAAGCTTCGTGCGACGGCGTTCCTCGGCGGCAGCGTTGACTCCTACGAGGTCGAGGCGCACGTCTTCCACGAGGGCAAGCGGTTCGCCAAGGCGTCGTACGTCGAGTCGGGATACGAGTTCACCTCGAACGACGGGCAGACGCTGGCCAAGGAATTCATCGCCGAGTTCGACTCCGTTCGGGGGTGGAACAACCTCGTTGGCCAGGGCTGGGGGCATGACGACTGGCACCTGCTCGACGCACATCCCGGTGCCTACGAGATCAAGTTCACCCGCGGCGGCAAGGTGGCTCGGACGATGGCGTTCCAGGTCGGCGACGACGGGCGGATCGTCAAGGACGACGTGATCGAGCCCGACGGCGCGGGTCGTCCATCGCTGTGGCGCAGGGCAGAGGTCGTCGGGACGTTCGAGGGCGACGCGGTGGCCGATGCCTCGGCGCCGCGCGCGTACGGCGACATCGAGTCGTCCTCGATCGACGACTCGGTCGACGGGATGTACTGGTTCCGCAACCCGCCCGCCGAGGGCGACGCGGACGGTGGATCCGGTCTGGACGAAGAGACGACCGAGCGCGTCGAGTCCGTCGTCGGCAAGGCGTACAACCTGCTGTGGACATGGGAGGAAGACATGGCCACGGGTGGGGACCCGTCGTACCGTTCCAACTTCCTGCTCCAGTGCGAGGTCGTCGTGATGGACGTCGATCGCTTCGCCGATGCGTACGCCGCGCTCGACGGCGTGGGTGATGATGCCGAGGTCGAGGTGCGCGATGGAACGACCACCCTTGCCCAGGCGGCCCAGCGGGTGTTGGTGCTCGGCCGGCAGGCCAAGGCGCACCTGGGCGACGATGCTGCAGAGACGGACTCGGTGCTCGAGCCGTACCGCGCTGCGTTGCGCAACGACAAGCTTGCCGTGTTCGAGGACCACCCGGCACCGGACTTCCTCTACCACACGACCAACAAGCACGTCATCGAGACCCCGGACGAGCTGGCCGGGGCGGGCCTGTGGTGCTTCGAGGGTTCGAGCGACACCGATGTGAAGGGCACGGTCGACGGCCACGCGGTCACCGGATCGGTGACGGGGTGGCGGGTGCTCGGCTACCAGTTCGACGACGACCACGTGCTCGTCGACGAATGGGAGGTGCAGGGCACGGGATCGTCGGCGCCGAAGTCGGCCTTCGTCGCCCGCTGACGACGAGGCGCGGGACACGCGGCGCGGGTCAGCGCAACGGTTCGGTGCGGCCGAGGAGGTCTTCCTTCCACGTCCGGAACCGGGTGTGGCGGTGCCCGCTCGGGCCGATCCCGTCGCCGCTGCCGTCGGGGAACAGGCGGAACGTGCTCTGGCGGCCGAGGTCGTTCGCGTCAGCAGCCCAGTACCAGGCGTCCGCGTCGGTGGCCGGCCCGGCCCGCCACAGCAACCAGACCCCGATCCGGCGCTTGAACGTCGCAACCGGTCGACCGTCGAGTGCCGCGCCGAGGGTCAGCAGCTCGTCCGGCGCCTCGATCCAGGCGGTCGCGACGATGTTGCGGTCGCGGGTGGGTGTCGCCGGCAGGTCGGACGTGGAGATCGGCGTGGCGTCGGCCGGACGCTGGTCATAGCGCAGCGCCGGCGGCGTCGTCGCTGACGGCTCGGCGTCGGTCACGAGCTGGACGGTGTTCGGCGGGCGAACTCGGCCTCGAACCCGTCGAGGATGCGGACCAGGTTGCGGTCGAAGCGCGACGGGTCGTTGGCCTGCGCGGTGATCTTCCCCCACGACTCCTGCTTGCCGTGCTCCCCGATCAGCTTGCGCAGCTCGGGGTAGTCCCCGGTGGTCGACAGGTCGTCGACGTAGTCGATCAGCTCGTCGGACAGCGCGGCATGGTCGTCGTTCTCGAGGTTCTTGCGCTGGTGCATGCAGTACCCGAACACGTACTCGTCGACGATCATCATCAGGTCCAGCTTGTCGCCCAGCGGGACGTCGAGCGAGCTCACCGACTGCAGCGATTGGTCGAAGTGGCGCACGCTGTTCGGCCCGATGCTCGGGTCGTCGGCGATGTCCAGGATCCACGGATGCCGCTCGAGCATCGCCCGTGAGCGGTGTGCGATCGCCGTGAGCGCCGCCCGCCAATCGGCGGGCATCGAGCCGGGCGGGATGACGAGCTCGGCCATCAGGGTGTCGATGACCAGGGCGAAGAGCTCGTCCTTGGTGCGCACGTAGTGGTACAGCGTCATCGTCCCGGCGTCGAGCTCGGCCGCGATGCGGCGCATCGAGACCGCGTCGAAGCCCTCGCTGTCGGCGATCCGGACGGCCGTCTGCGCGATCGTCTCGCGCGTGAAGCGCGGCCGCCGCGAGCCCGGTTCAGCCCTCGTCCAGACATCGAGCGCTTCGAGGTGCGACGTCAGCCGGTCGAGGTGCTCGAGGTGGTGTGCCGTCTTGCGGGCGACCTTCTCCTGGCCCTTGATGACCTCTTTGTTGAGCTTTTTGTCGATCCGCTCGGCGACCTCGGCAACGACCATCTGCTTGAGCTGGCTCTTGGACGCTGCCTTGGTCGTGCTCCTGTCGCGGGCCGTCGGCGGGACAGGCTGTTCGCGATCTCGGGAAGAATTCACTGGCACATCGTACAGTGTACTGCTATTGTTGGTCGTACTATGTACGAACAACCGGTACACCATACGAACAACAATCCCGGCAAGGTGCCGGGCATGGTCCCGGGCGCTGGAGGCGGTGTCGTCGCCCACGGGCTGGGCAAGCGGTTCGGCGACCTGTGGGCGCTGCGCGACCTCGACCTGTCCGTCGCCCCGGGCACCGTGCTCGGTCTGCTCGGCCACAACGGCGCCGGCAAGACGACGGCGATCCGAATCCTCACCACGCTCTCGCAACCCACCACCGGCACCGCATCGGTGGCCGGGCTCGACGTCGTCGGCGACGCCGCGGCGGTGCGCCGACGGATCGGTGTCGCGTCGCAGCAGGCAACCGTCGACGGGCTGATGAACGCCCGTCTCAACCTGGAGATGGTCGGGCGCCTGCACCACCTCAGCAAGGCCGAGGCTCGGCGCCGGGCCGACGATCTGCTCGAGCGGCTCGATCTCACCGATGCAGCCAACCGGCTGGTGAAGACGTTCTCCGGAGGCATGCGCCGCCGGCTCGACCTCGCCGCATGCCTCGTCTCCGCTCCCGAGGTGCTGTTCCTCGACGAGCCCACCACGGGCCTCGATCCGCGCAGCCGCAACGACCTGTGGGAGATGTTGCGCGACCTCGTCCGCGAAGGCACCACGGTGATCCTCACCACCCAGTACCTGGAGGAAGCCGATCGCCTCGCCGACGACATCGTCGTGCTCGACCACGGCATCTCCGTCGCCCACGGCACGCCAGAGGTCCTCAAGAGCCAGATCGGCAACGACCGCCTCGACGTCAAGGTGTCCCGGGTGGGCGAACTGCCGCTGGCCGCCGACGTGCTGCGGGGCTACTCCTCCAAGCCGCCGACGTTCGACGAGGACCTCCTCACCGTCAGCATCGCGTTGAACGACGGCACCCGGCTGATCGATGTCGTGCGCACCCTCGACGACGCCGGTGTCGACGCCGTCGACATGAACCGTCGTGAGGC
>JAOBWQ010000140.1 GCA_025463425.1 Ilumatobacteraceae bacterium
TGAGATCGACGACCGAATCGGACTGCTGCTCGCCGAACTCTGGACCCCACCAACACAGGAGAAACAACATGGCTGAGACCACGATCGTCAACGTCCGCTACCTCGTCGACGACGTCGCCGCGAGCACCGAGTTCTACACACGCCACTTCGGGTTCACCGTCGGCATCTCGAGCCCGGCGTTCGCCGACGTCACTCGCGGCAACCTGCGGCTCCTGCTGTCAGGCCCGATGAGCTCGGCAGGCAGAGCGATGAGCGACGGCGAACGACCTGCACCGGGAGGGTGGAACAGGATCCACCTGATCGTCGATGACATCGCGGCCGAGGTCGCACGACTCACGGACGCCGGTGTGCACTTCCGCAACGAGATCGTCACCGGACCAGGCGGAGCTCAGGTCCTCGCGGTGGACCCGTCGGGCAACCTCGTCGAGCTCTTCCAACCCGCCAGCGCATCGTGACCGCTGCAGTGGTCGGCGTCGAACGCGACGAGTAACTCGATGACGACCGACGAGGTGCCGACGAGACTCGCACGGCGACTCGGCCTCAGCGACGCCGTGTTCGTCGGTCTCGGGTCGATGATCGGTGCCGGCGTGTTCGCCGCCGTTGGTCCCGCCGCCAACGCCGCCGGATCGGGCTTGCTGATCGGCCTCGCGATCGCGGCGGCAGTCGCGTATTGCAATGCAACCTCTTCGGCCGCGCTCGCCGCCGTGTATCCCGCCTCCGGCGGGACGTACGTCTACGGCCGCGAACGCCTCGGACCGTTCTGGGGTTTCCTGGCCGGATGGGGCTTCGTCGTCGGCAAGACGGCAAGTTGCGCCGCCATGGCGCTGACCGTCGGCGCCTACGCGGCGCCGAGCTGGCAGCGACCGATCGCCGTCACGGCTGTCGTCTGCCTGACCGCCGTCAACTACCTCGGAGTCCGCAAGACAGCGATCCTGACCCGGATCATCGTCGTTCTCGTCCTCGCCGCGCTCACCCTCGTCGTCATCGGCACCGCCTTCGGAGGGGCGGCGAGCACCGATCACATCACCGGTCTCGGCAGCGGCGGCCCCGACGGGATCCTGCGCTCGGCGGGCCTCCTCTTCTTCGCGTTCGCCGGATACGCACGCATCGCAACCCTCGGGGAGGAGGTCGACCAACCGGCTCGAACGATCCCGAAGGCCATCGTCCGCGCATTCGCCATCACGCTCGTCGTCTACACCGTTGTCAGCGTCAGTGCGCTCGCTGCCGTGGGACCCGACGCGTTGGCGCGATCGGATGCTCCTCTCGCGACCGCGGTGCGCGCCGGCGATCTCGCTGCGCTCGTCCCAGCAGTGCGCGTGGGCGGCACCATCGCCGCCCTCGGAGTCCTCCTGTCACTGATCGCCGGCGTGAGCCGCACCACGTTCGCCATGGCGGCAGACCGCGAGCTACCGACTTGGCTCGACGCCGTCCATCCCATCCGCAAGGTCCCGCATCACGCGGAGGTCGCTGCGGGAACGGTCATCGTCATCCTCGTCACACTCGTCGACCTTCGCGAGGCAATCGGGTTCAGCTCGTTCTGCGTGCTTGCCTACTACGCGATTGCGAATGCCTCCGCATGGACGCTCGAACCGGAGCACCGACGCTGGCCACGCAGTCTCGCGGCCGTCGGTGTCGCAGGGTGCGTGCTCCTGGCGTTCACGCTTCCGGCAGTGGTGATCCTGAGCGGCGCCGGTGTCCTGGCGGCCGGCGCGATCGTCTGGACGTTCCGTCATCGACGGAGATGAGCTGAGCACCGTGGCACCCGTCGGCCGATGACGCTGTCGCCGGGCGGGCGCGACGACGCCCGGCCGAGTGGCCGGGCGAGGTCGTTGTCCGTGGTGTGAACGGGTCAGGCGGTCTTGGGGGTCCGCCGGTGGTGGATCACCCCGAGTGTGACCAGGACCGCCATGATCGCTGCAGCGATGTAGGCGCCGATCGCTGCGTACCCGGCGATGCTTCCCACGGTGGACCAGGCGAAGGCGGTCAGCAGGAGGCCGCGAAGTGTCTCGCCCTTGAAGAGGGTGTTGCGCTGGCCGGTGATGACGTCCGCCTTTGCCTGGAGAGCGTCGACCTGTGCCTGCGGTTGCCCGGCTGCGACGGCCGCGGTGACCGCAGCCTTGGCCGCGTTCTCGGTTGCGCCGAGATCCGCATAGGTGGCTCCATCGGCAACGCCCTGGAGGTGGCCGTTGATGTAGCTGGCGTATGCCTCGGCTTCAGCGCCGGTGTCCAGCCGATGCCCGGCGAACTCGAGCAGGTCGGTGCGGCCTTCCTTGGTCAGGGCTTCGGCGGTCGGGAAGGTGATGTTCTGTGAGGAGAGCTCCTTGGTGACGTAGTCGTCGGAGAAGTTGGTGCCCCAGCTGAGCAGGCCGCCGGCGACGGCGAAGACGGCGAGGGCGACGGCGCCGAACCCGATGAGCACCGCATCGATGGATCGCCGCTTCAGTTGGACGACGGGCTGCGATGCGACGGTCGACTTCGATTGGCTGTCGATTGGTGGGACGAGCGTTGCTGCGGTCATGGTTTCTCCTGTTGATCGGTCTGTGACCATCAACGTAAGGAGGTCGGCCTCGCGGGAGCAGAGGCCCGAGACCTTTGTCGTGTGACCTTGTGCTCTGTTGGGATCTGGATCAGACGTCGGCCGAACTGTCAGGTGTCGACGTGGAAGTCGTCGAAGCGGGTCACGGCGTCGTTGTCGGCGAAGATGCCGAACCGGTCGTTGGCAGCGGCCTTGAGCGCGGTGATGTCGCCCGCCGACAGTGCGTACGACAGGACCAGTGTGCCGTTGAACGAGATCTTGATCGTGTTCGTCGTCGCGTCGAGCTTGAACTCGGCGGTGGCCGGCGTGCCGACACCGGTGGCAGTGGCGAGGTTCGACACGCTGCCGTTGAACTTGTTCAGCTGGATGGTGCCGCCGCTCGCCAGCGAGTACGTGGCGAAGAGGGCGACGTTGCTGTTGTTGCGCAGCGCGACGACGCCGGCGTTCGCGCTCGCACCGATGATCAGGGTCACGACGACCGTCGCGTTCTGCGTCCCGACGTGGATGTCGAGGTTGCCGAGGCTGCTGCTCAGGGTGCCCGCGCGGTTCGAGGAGATCGTCCACGTGCCGGAGTCCGAAGCCCACGTGCCGGTGCCGTTGAGCGTCTGCCCGGGCAGGCTCGTGCCGTTGGCACCGGTGAACGGGGTCCAGGCGACGACGGTCGGGACGCTCGTTCCGCCGGTCAGCACCCATGCGCCGAGCGAGGTCGACGTCACCGAACCGAGAGACTTCGCCGCGACCGCCGCCGGCGAAGCCAGCACGGCCACGACGAGCAGCATCCCGAGCAATCGACGCCTGGGCATGAACGGCCTCGGAGAGGTCAGCCCGTCACGAGCAGAGCGGTGCCGACGACGAGCTTGGCGTTGGCGGTCGGCGACATCGTCACTGCCTGCGAGGTGGATCCGATCGTGGCCGACCCGGTGCCGATCGCGGCGTTCGAGGAGTCGGTCAGCGTCACGTTCAACGTCTTCGCGTTGCACGCCACGTTGAGGCCGCTCACGGTGACGGTGGTGACCCGGTACACACCCGTCGTGGCGTCGTACGCGGTGGTGTAGGCCAAGGTCACGCCGTCGGTGTCGCAGCTCGTGACGGCTCCGTTGTCGGCGCCGATCTGTTGTGCCGTGAGGCCACCGAGGCTGGCGGCGGAGGCACCGGCGACCCCGAACGCGCCGACGCCCATCATGACCAGCGATCCGCGCCGGAACCGTCGTCCGAACCGCCTGCGCGGTGCAGCTTCGATGATGTCCTGGGTGGTTGGGGCGTGCGTCATGAGCTCAGCTGGGCTTTCGGGAGGGTGATTTTGGGGGTGGGTGTCGACGACGACGGCTCACGGGTCACCGCTCGCCGCTTCATCGCTGCACCGATTCGGACTCGTGCTCGAACAGCCGCCGCAGGAACTCGTCGAGGTCGATTGCCTCGATCGGGTCGGCCACACGGTCATGCGGGTTCGGTGCAGCCCAGCGATCGAGCGCGTGCTCGAGGGCCGTGTCGTCCGGACTCTCGATCGTTGCGTCCTCGACCGTCTCGTCGCGCGGGCTCCAGAAGTACAGGATCAAGCCGAGGCCGAGCACTGCGCCGAACAGCCAGGGGAGCAGGCTCCAGAAACCTTCGCCGAGCAGGGGCACATGCACCACGACCCGGCCGACGATGTCGTGAGTTGTCGGAAACCACGCGTCGTTCGTGGAGCGGTGGTCGCCGCGCATTACGAACCCGCGCGGTGAGACGTCCACGATGCGGTGGATGATCAGGTTGCCGGCTCCGGCGTTGCCCGCCGGCACCCGGTAGGCGACGATGTCGCCGACGTGGTAGTCCGACGCAGTACGCAGCACGACGACGTCACCGTTGTCCAACGTCGGCTCCATCGACAGGCCGTGGACGATGATGACCGACGACGACCCACCGAGCTGCACCGGCCACAACGCTGCGGCGGCGAGCACGAGTGCGACGA
>JAOBWQ010000196.1 GCA_025463425.1 Ilumatobacteraceae bacterium
TTCACCGCCGTGCACGCGACGCACCTCCAGGAGATCGACATCGAGCTCCTCGCCGCGCGGCGTTGCGTGTGCTGCTTCTGCCCGACGACCGAACGCGACCTGGCCGACGGGATCGGGCCGTCGGCGCGCCTGCGCACCGCAGGCGTTCGGCTCTCGATCGGCAGCGACCAACACGCGGTGATCGATCCGTTCGAGGAGATGCGCGGCATCGAGATGGACGAGCGGTTGCGCTCTCGCCGGCGCGGCACGCACCCCGCCTCGGAGCTGGTCGTCGCCGGCACGGTCAATGGGCACGCCGCCCTCGGCTGGCCGACCGGCGGCCGCATCGCCATCGGCGCGCTGGCCGACCTCACCACGGTCGGCCTCGCCAGCGTGCGGCTGGCCGGATGCGACCGTCGCGCCGACGCCTTGCTCGATGCCGTCGTGTTCGCGGCCTCCGCCGCAGACGTCACCGATGTGATCGTCGGCGGGCGCGCGGTTGTGCGCGCTGGCCGGCACGTATCGGTCGACGTCGCCGCCGCGCTCGAGCGGTCGATCCGCGCGGTCACCGATGGAGCCCACGCGTGACCACGGTCGTCTACGACAACATCGGCCAGCTGGTCACCAACGATCCCGCATCGGGTGAGGGCCCGCTCGGCCTCGTCCGCAATGCGAGCCTCGTCACCGACGGCTCCTGCGTGCTGTCGGTCGGGCCGGCCGGGCAGATCGCCGACGAGCGGATCGACGTCGAAGGACGGGCCGTGATCCCCGGGTTCGTCGACAGCCACTCGCACCTCGTCTTCGCCGGCGACCGCGCCGAGGAGTTCGCGAGTCGCATGGCCGGCACGCCATATGCCGCTGGTGGGATCCGCGACACCGTCGCCGCGACTGCGGCCGCAACAGATGCGGATCTTCGTCGGATCGTGTCGGCACGGCGCGCCGAGGCGTTCCGCGCCGGGATCACCACGATCGAGATCAAGTCCGGCTACGGACTGACGCCGAACGCCGAAGCGCGGGCGCTGCACCTCGCTCGCGAGCTCACCGACGACACGACGTATCTCGGCGCTCACGTCGTGCCCGTCGCCTTCGCAGGACGTGCCGACGACTACGTCGCGCTCGTCTGCGGTGAGATGCTCGATGCCGCAGTCGCGGCCCGGGCCCGGTTCGTCGACGTCTTCTGCGAGGTCGGCGCGTTCGACGCCGACCAGAGCCGGGAGGTGCTGCGCGCCGGCATCGACGCCGGGTTGATCCCGAAGATCCACGCCAACCAGCTCGGCCAGGGTCCGGGTGTGGCGTTGGCCGTCGAGATGGGATGCGCGTCCGCCGATCACTGCACCCACCTCAGCTCAGCGGACGTCGATGCGTTGGCGAGCAGCACCACCGTCGCCACGCTGTTGCCAGCTGCCGACTTCTCGACCCGGCAGCCGTACGCCGACGCGCGTCGGCTGCTCGATGCGGGTGCCACCGTCGCGCTGGCGACGAACTGCAACCCTGGTTCGAGCAACACGACGTCGATGAGCTTCTGCATCGCCCTCGCCGTTCGCGAGATGCACATGACCGCCGACGAAGCGCTGCAGGCCGCGACGATCGGTGGCGCGGCGGCGCTCCGGCGCACCGACGTCGGCCGGCTGTCGACCGGCAGCCCAGCCGATCTCGTCGTGCTCGACGCGCCCAGCCATCTGCACCTCGTCTACCGGCCGGGCGTGCCGCTCATCCACACCGTCGTGCAGTCGTCGACGCCGCGCTGAGCGAGGACGCCGAACTCGTGCCGCGTCAAGCAACGTTGGCCCTGCGACCGGTCAGGGGGAAGGGCCGCTCGTCCGTGCCGGTTCAGGATGTCAGAAGTGGTAGGTGACGGTGGCTCCGCACAAGTCGAAGACGTTGCTGCCGTTGTTGGTCACCAGGACGAGGTAGCTCACCGTGGTGCTCACCGCTGTCGAAGCGGCGCTGTTGAGCGTGAGGTCGACAGTGTGGGTCCCATCCAGTGACGTGTTCCCGTTCGACGCCGGGTCGGATGTGTTGGCGGGGAAGGTGATGCGGAGGAGGGTGAAGCTGGACTGATTGGAGGGATCGCCGTCGACATACCTCATGTTGACCTTGCTGATGATCGCGCCGAGCGGAAGATCGAGCGGGAGACGCGCCGCACTTCCGTACACGCACCCACCGGTGAGGTACCCGAGAGAGCCGAAGGCGTTCACACCCTGGATGTCGACCGTGCATCCATCTGTCGGGCACGTCGGGCTCGGGACTCCGTCCTTGCCGTCCTTGCCCGGCGGGCCTTGGATGCCCGGAATGCCTTGGGGTCCTTGGGCGCCGCCCGAGCCCGCCTCGTAGTAGCCGACGATGTCAAGCAGCAGATCCACCGTGCCGGAGAGGTTGTAGGCGCTGATCGCCCCTGTTGCCGAGAGGCCGACCGTGACTTGGTTCGGCGTTGGCGCGGCGCGGGCGACGAAGTTCAGGTTCGATGCCGTCGGCCGTGGCGACGCGTCCGCCGGAAAGATCGTGATGTACGACGATGCAGACGGGTTGACGACAGTGGCATTGGTGGCGATCCCGGTGGCCGTCGCCGGGATCACGCAGTTGCCGTTCGTGCCGGTGACCTGGAAGGTCGCTGTGTCGCCGGACCCGATCGGCGTGGTCCGGGTGCCCACGTTGTCCGGCGCCGGTCGGGTATCGATGAGCCGACACGGGGTGATCGGCACGAACACGGACGCCGCGGCGGTGCTCGCTGCGCCTGCGGCCTGGACCAGACCGATGGCCGTGACAGTTGCTGCCGCCATCGCCGCCGCCACGCCGACATGTACCAACCTGAACGAATTCATCTCGTGCCTCCTGAGCGACCGAACGGAACGATGATGCCCTCGTCTCCCCCGACGGCGAATCAGGGAAACCCCTACATCACCTCGACACCGATCAAGGCGAGCTCATGATCGATGGCCGCACCCGAGGATGGCGATAGGCGAACAACGCCGGCTCAGAACGCCAGCACATGACACCCACTCGTGTTGTCCGCCACTGCGGCACATATCGGCCCATCCGGCGCGTCACGGAGCCGGCGGTAGGTGGCATGGCGCGACGTCGCGAGCTGGCAGGCTTGACGGATGACTGATCACCAGGTGAAGTTCGGATGGCTCTCGCCCGTGGCCGGGCATGCGGGCAGCGACTTCCAGCCCATCGTGCAGTACCAGGAGACGCACATTCTTCCGCACGCCCTGCCGTATTTCGATTCGGTGTGGATCGCAGACCACTTCTACGGCTTCGACGCCGACAAGCGCGAAGGATTCCTCGAAGGATGGACGACGCTCACCTGGCTGGCGGCGAAGTTCCCCGACGTCATGCTGTGCCATCATGTGCTCGGGCACGGCTATCGCAACCCGGCGCTCACGGCCAAGATGGCCGCGACGCTCCAAGTCCTGTCGGGCGAACGGTTCATGTTGGGCATCGGCGGCGGCTGGCGCGAAGACGAATACCACTCCTACGGATACGAGTTCCCTTCGGCCGCAACGCGCCTGCGTCAGCTCGAAGAGGTCGTGCAGATCTGTCGCCTGATGTGGACCGAGGAGCATCCGACATTTGAGGGTTCCTATTTCTCGATCGACGATGCCGCCGCCACGCCCCGACCGGCCGTGGTGCCGCCGGTGTGCATCGGCAGTTCGGGCGAGCAAATCGGACTCCCCATCGTCGGACGCCAAGCCGACATCTGGAACACGTCATACCGCTCCGACGACGACTGGAACCGCAAGCGCATCATCGTCGATTCTGCCGCGACGGCGGCCGGACGCAAACCGACTGACGTCGAGTCGTGTGTCACCGTCGCCGGCGACCTTCCAACCACCGACGCGGAGTCGAAAGCATGGGTGGAGCGGTTGCTCCACCTCGTCGACCTCGGAGTCACCTATCTCGTCAGGGATTTCGGCCATCCGCTCCACCACGAGCCGGCAGTCCGGTTTGCGGAGCAGGTCATCGCGCCCATCCGCTCATCGCGTTCGTGAGCGAGTTCCTCGCGCTGCCACCGTGGCAAGAACTCGTCACTCCGCTGCCCTCGTCGTGACGACCCGCACGTGGGCGCGGCGCGCAACTCGGGGGCGCGTCATGGGAAGTAGCCG
>JAOBWQ010000213.1 GCA_025463425.1 Ilumatobacteraceae bacterium
GGCGTGGCGGGCAGCAGCTTCTTGGTGGTGTACGGGCCCCAGGGGTCGGCGGCGACATCGATCGTGATCCCGCTGCCCGTGAACCCGTCGACCTTCGTGGCCGAGACCCATTGCCCGTCGACGACGACGGGCAGCATCGAGTTCTCCGTCCAGAACCGGCTCGAGATCGGCTGTGCCACGGTCGCGTCGGGCGTCCAGCCGGTGCCGTTCCAGTACGCGGGGCTGGCCTCGAGATGGCCACGCGGCACCCGGGCGAGGTACATCTTGGTGGCCGAGTGCGGACCGTTGCCGTAGCCGCCTTCCAGGGCGAGGTTCTGCTGGTAGCTGTTGCCGAACAGGTAGCTCCAGTCGCCGTCGTCGACCACGGTGTACCCGAACACCGGTGACACTCCGGGATTGCTGGCCGGCTGGAAGTCGAGCCGTTGCATCGTGGCCACGTCGTACGTCGCCAGCCACGTTGCCTTGGGGTGCAACGAGATGCCGTCGAGCGCCCCGCCGACGACCGGATCGCGCTGCATCTCCATCCAGAACATCTGCAGCTTGCCGTCGCGGACCGTGGCGCCGGCCGGCCAGAAGTAGTGATCGAAGGTGATGTCGCCGGTTCCCACCTCGAACGACACCGCCGTGGTCATGTCACCCCGTTGCAGCGAGGTGAAGCAGTTGCCGTCCTGGATCAGCATCGTGCTGTTCGCGTAGTTCATGTGCGCGAAGGACTTGATGCCACCGATGTAGTCGATGAAGGTGTCCTGCAGGGCCCAGAGGTACCGGCCGTCACCGAGTGGATAGATCCGCGGGCCGTCGAACCCCTCGATCGCACCCAACGGCGCGGCGAAGAACGCTGCCAACCCGGCCGCGGAGAGATCCGACGCACAGCCGACGTCGGCCACGACGTACTCCGGCGAGAGCTTGGTGCGCCACTGGGGGTCGAGTGCCGTCGTCGACGCCGTCACCGCCGGATCCACAGAGGTCGTTGCCGTCGTGGCTCCGATCGATGCGCTCGTCGTGGTGGACGCCGGCGCGATCGAACCGGTGGTGGTCGTCGGCAGCGCGGTGGTGGATGTCGTCACGCTCGGTGAGGTGACCACCGGCGCCACGTGCTCGCCATCGAGGTGGTTCGACAAGCCGTTCTCCAGGAACGGGCTGGTGATCGCCGAGCAGAACAGTGCCACGCCGACGACGCCGCGGCGCACGCTGCTCGAGCGCTTCGTCAACCCCGGTGACGTGCGGCTCGACGGCGCGGTCGGCTCTGCCTCCGGTGTGCCGTCTGCTGCCCCAATCATGACGTCGATGCCCCCGCGCGAGTTGATCCGGGTCGATGGATCTCGGATCGCCGGATCCGGCCACCCGAGAACCCGGTCACAGTACCCATCGTCTCCACCCTCCGCAATCCGTCAGGCCGTCCGCCCGAGCCGCCACAATGCGCGCCCGGATTCTTGGTTCTGTCACACAACTGTCACATAAGCACCGTCATCTCCACCCGCATCCAACCTCTGTACGTCGGACGGCCCGCTCAGCCCACTAGGAGAAAAATGCGTCGGATACCCAGTTTCCTCGTCAAATCCGGTCTCGCCACCGGAACGGCCGCACTGCTGCTGATCTCAGGAGCCTCCGGCTCCAGCTCGGCCACCAGTCGCCAGCCGCACGACCTTCCGCTCGTGCCGTGCTCGACGGTGGGCGGCGTGCCGGTGGTGGGTGACCTCTGCACCGCGGCCTCGGCTGCCATCCCGGCGCTCCCCATCCCCTCCCTGCCCGTGCCGGTGACCCTGCCGGCCGTGCCGGTCACGCTTCCGGCCGACCCGGCACCGCTGCCCCTGCCGTCCCTTCCCGACAGCGGCATCCCGGCCGTGTCACTGCCCGCCGTGTCGCTGCCGGCCCTGCCCGCCCCGACCGCCCCGCCCGGGGCGGCAGCCCTTCCGCTGCCCGATCTGCCGGCGACCTCGGTCACGGTGTTGGTCAGCGCGTTGACCGATCCTCCGGCCGGCCTGCCGAACCTCGGTGCCACCTTGGCGCCGGTCGTGGCTGCCGCAGCCCCGGTTGCCGCGGTCGTGGCGCCCGTTGCCGCGGCGTCACCGATCCCGCTGCCCAACGTCACGCCCACCGGCAACGGCGTCGTCATCACGGCCACCACGCCGATCGGGCTGTGCGTCGTCGTCGTCATCGGCGGGCCGGCGGTGTGCCCGACGAACGACAGCGTGCCGACCAACGGCAGTGTCCCGACCAACGGCAGTGTGCCCACCAACGGCAGCGTTCCTACGAACGGCAGCGTCCCGTCCTCGACGGGCGGGGCCACTGATCCGGGGGCCGGCGGCTCCGGAGCGTGCACGACGGCCACGACGACGGTCACCAACGCCAGCGTGCCGGCCGATGCGTCGGCCACGACGGCTGCGGCCCCGACCACCAGCGTCCCCACCAACAACAGCGTCCCGGCGGCTCCCCGCACCGAGGCCGTGACGAACGCCAGCGTTCCCGATACCGCGCCTGCGGCCACGACGCCAACATCCAGCTGCGACCCGCAGGCGGCGAGTGCCGGGCCGATCAAGACCTCGTCGTCCCCTTCCGCACTGGCCAGCGCGGCCGGTCACGGAAGCGGCAGCGGCAGCCTCCCGGTCACCGGTCTCAGCATCATTGCCCTGCTGGCCGCTGGAACCATCGCCCTCTCGTGGGGTGCCATCGCTCGGCTGATCGCCAGCCGGCGAATCGGACGGTCCGCCGCAGCGTGACCCGTCGACGGGCGGGCGACGACCCAGAGCGGGGGTCGTCGCCCGCTCGTTTCCGCGCCTGGGCGCAGGTCGCGACAGTTCGGGTCAGCCGCGCTTGAGGTCGACGACCGTGCCGCCGCTGGCCCGGACCAGATCAGCCGGCGCAATCGAGAACACGTCGTGCCACGTGCCGGCGGCGGCCCAGACTTCGTCGTACTGGAGCAGGTCGGGATCGATGAACACACGCAGCGGCGTCGATGATCCGAACGGGGAGACACCGCCGATCGGGAACCCGGTCACGGAGCGCACCGTGTCGGCGTCGACCCGGGAGCACTTCATCCCGCCCGCTGCGGCGGCGAGCTGCTTCTCGTCGAGCAGGTTCGAGCCGCTGACATAGGCGAGCACGACCTCACCGTCGACGGCGAAGATCAAGCTCTTGACGATCTGGCCGACGTCGACACCGATCGCGTTGGCGGCCTCGAGGGCGGTCTTGGTGCCGTCGGGGAAGCTGCGCGTCTGTAGATCGAGCCCGTGCTCAGCGGCCGCGGCGAGGACTCTGCCGACGTTGGGGTGCTGCGCTGCCACGATCGATCAGTTGCGGCTCGACGGCATGCCGAACAGATCGTCGAGCGCGCTGGACGCAGGGTCCACCTGATCGCCTTCGAACGCGGCGTACCCGTCGCGCTCGAGGACATCGACCAGTTCGGGCCCACCCGACGAGACGATCCGTCCCTTGACGAGGATGTGGACGACGTCGGGCTTGAGCTCTTTGAGCAGCCGGCTGTAGTGGGTGATCACCAGCACGCCGAGGCCGTCTTCGTTGGTGGCAGCCTCGACCCGGCGCGAGCAGTCCCGAAGCGCGTCGATGTCGAGGCCCGAGTCGAGCTCGTCGAGGATCGCGATCTTCGGCTGGAGCATCGCCAGCTGCAGGGTCTCGTTGCGCTTCTTCTCGCCGCCGGAGAGGTCGACGTTCAGCGAGCGGGCCAGGAACGTCTCGTCGAAGTTGATCCGTGCCGCTTCAACGGACAGCTGGGCGCGGATGTCGTCGGTGGACCGGCCGCGGGCGGCGAACGCCTCGGCCAGCACATCCACCACTGCCACGCCGGGAACCTCGGTCGGGTACTGCATGACGAGGTGCAGACCGGCCTGGGCGCGCTGCCACGTGGGGAGCGCGAGCATGTCCACACCGTCGAGCGTCACCGAACCGCTGCTGACCGTGTAACCGGGCTTGCCCATCACGACCGCGGAGAGCGTGCTCTTGCCGGCGCCGTTGGGGCCCATCACGGCGTGGACCTGTCCCGAGGAGACCTCGAGGTCGATCCCGTTGAGGATCGTCTTGCCGGCGACGGACGCGTGCAGGCCGGAGATCTTGAGGGTGGTCATGATGCGTGCTCCTGTTGACCGATCGTGATGACGATGTTGCCGTCGACGACTGCGGCGTCGTAGACCGGTACCGGCAGGACGGCGGGCAGGGTGAACGGCTCACCGGTGACGAGGCTGAAGGCGCTTCCGTGCTTCCAGCACTCCAGCTCCTTGCGGTCGGCGATGACCTCGCCTTCGCTCAACGAGACCTCCCCGTGAGTGCAGGTGTCGCCGATCGCGTACACGTCGTCACCGATGCGGACCACGGCGATGCTGCGGCCCTCGACATCGAACCGTCGCGCCGCGCCCGAAGCGAGCTCGTCGAGGCGGCATGCCACGTGCGCGCTCATGCGGTGACCTTGTCGGGCACCACGGCCGTGTGCAGCTTGGCCGAGATCCGCTCGCGCAGCTCGGCCGCGAGGCCGCCGACGGGCAGCTGTGCGAGCACTTCGTCGAAGAAACCGAGCACGACGAGACGCTCGGCGATGTCGGGTTGGATGCCCCGGCTCTCCAGGTAGAACCGCTGCTCCTCGTCGATCGGGCCGACCGTGCTGGCGTGGCTGCACTTGACGTCGTTGGTCTCGATCTCGAGGTTGGGCACGCTCTCGGCCCACGCCCCGTCGCTGAGCGTCAGATTGCGGTTGGTCTGGAACGCCACCGTGCCGCGGGCTTCAGGTCCGATCTTGATTAGCCCGGTGTAGACGCTGCGCGACGAGTCGTTCACCGCACCCTTGAACAACAGGTCGCTCGAGGTCTTCGGCGCGATGTGCTCCTGAGTCGTGCGGAAGTCGTGCGTCTGCGTGCCGTCGGCGAAGTAGAGCGCGACCTGCCGGGTGCTGCCTCCCTGACCGGTGAGCCGAGCGTGCGTGCGCACCCTGGCGTAGTCGCCGCCGAGCGCGACGGTGGACAGCAGGGTGGTGGAGTCGCGCATCCCCTCGGACTGCTGGTTGGCGATCTGCCAGACGCGGCTGCCGAGCTCGTTGACCGAGAGGTAGGTGACACGTGCGGCCTGCGCAGCGCGGACGCGCAGCACCGGAGCGATCAGGCCGGTCACCGAATCGTCGGACACGAAGCGCTCGATCACCGTGATCTCGCTGTCCTCGCCGGCGTCGATGACGAGGCGGGGAAAGCAGGCCACGCCGTCGGTGGCCAGCGTGTGGGTGACCACGACCGGGGCATCGAGGACCTTGCCGCGCGGCACCCGCAGCACGACTGCCGACATGAACGCACGGTTGAGGTCGCCGAACAGATCGAGTTCGAGCTCGTCGTCGAGGACGTCGGTGCCGAGCACCGCTTCGGCGCCGTTGACCGTCGTGGTCAGGGAGCCGGGCGAGTACCGGTCGAGCGACAGCTCGGCGATGCGGCTGTAACGCCACAGCTCCTCGTGGGGGCTCGGCGTCGGCGCTGCCGCGAAGCGCTCCAGCGCCGCCAGCCGCAGGTCGGTGTCGGCGGCGCGCAGCGAGCGCACGGCCTCAGGGGTGAACGAAGGCACGGGCAAATTCTACTGTCCGCGTAGGAGAAATTGAGCGGGGTGGGCGGGACTATCGGCGGCGCTTGAAGAAGCGACCGAACCGGCCGCCTTCTGGGGGCAGCGGCGGTTTGCCCGCCTGCATCTCGGCCATCACCTGCCGGCCGATCTCGTTGATGAAGTCCTCGGCATCGTCGAGCACCGCGGCCGCTGAGCCGTCGTCGAGGCCCGGCGGTTCGGCCGGAGTCGGTGGCGGAGCGAGCGATCCGTAGGTCCACGCCGCGTCGGCGAGACGACGCTCGAAGCCTTTGCACCCCTCAGGACAGCGCCACGGCGCGTCCGGCGCGAGGTCGAGGTTGCACTTGCGAACCGTCTCGCCGTTCGAATAGGTGCGGCTCTCGAAGTTCT
>JAOBWQ010000216.1 GCA_025463425.1 Ilumatobacteraceae bacterium
CTCCACGAGCTGCGCGATCGGCCCGCGTACGACGCGCTCGTCGCCGCTCGCACGGGCCTGTTCTACGACCAGAAGGGTCGCCGCGGGACACCGATGGCCTTCATCGCCGGGCGTCCGGGTCCGCACGACGACTTCGACGCCCCGGAGGAGATGATCCGCGGCGCGGATCGGTCCGGTCCGGTCTTCGTCCGCACGCCGTGGCCCAGTGTGGGCGCGACCTACCTCGCCAGCCTCGGCATCGCCGCCGCCCTCCGAGTCCGAGAGGTGACCGGACGGGGACAGCACGTCGAGACGTCGCTGCTGCAAGGGACGCTCGCATCGGTCTGCTTGAACTGGCAGCGAGTCGAACGGCCCGACGCGCCGCTGTACTGGATGTGGCCGCTCGACTCACGGTCGATCGAAGGCCTGTTCGAGTGCGCCGACGGTCGTTGGGTCCACCACTGGACCGTTCGGCCGAACTGGGTGTTGACGACTGCGGCCGGCGACGAGATCCACCACGTCGACCTCGACGGCCCGTATCGCGACGACCCCGATCGGCTGTCGATGGAAGGCGACGGTTTGCTGACCGGACTCTTCCTCCACGATGACCTGGCCGCTGCGTTCAAGAAGTTCCCGGCAGCCGACTGGGTGCACGCGGGGGAGTTGGCGAAGATGGGTGTCGCCCTCGTCCGGTCCCCGGCGGAGGCCCTGTCGGATGAGGCGTTCATCGCCGACGGCTGCGTCGTCGAAGTCGATGACCCTGATGTCGGCCGGATCCGACACGTCGGCTCGATCCTCGAGTTCTCGGCAACTCCGGGTGGCGTGCGCGGCCCGGCGCCCCGTCTCGGGCAGCACACCGACGAAGTGCTCGCCGAGGCCGCGTCGGTCTCCCGTCCGGGTCCTGCTGTGGCAGGAGAGCCGGCCGCCACGACGCCCCTCGACCACCCGCTGTCGGGGATCCGCGTGCTCGATCTCGGGCTGGGTGTCGCAGGTCCGTTCACCGGTCGCGCACTTGCCGATCTCGGTGCGGACGTGATCAAGGTCCACGCCCTGCACGACGGCTACTGGGCCGGCACGCACATGGGCCTGGGCACCAACCGCGGCAAGCGCAGCATCTCGGTCGATCTCAAGCGACCCGAAGGACGGGCGATCCTGGAACAGCTCGTCGCCACGGCCGATGTCGTCACCACAAACTGGCGACCCGGAGCCGCAGCGCGGCTCGGGCTGGACTGGGAGACCCTGCACGCGCGCCATCCGCGCTTGATCTGGTGCAACACCCGCGGCTTCGAGAAGGGTCCCCGATCGCGCCTGCCGGGCACCGATCAAACCGCTGCAGCGCTCACCGGAACCGAATGGGAGGATGGTGGCGTCGACGCCGGCAACCCGCCCGTCTGGAGCCGCTCGAACATGGGCGACACGGGCAACGCCCTCCTCGCTGCGGTGGCGATCGTCGGGGCGCTCTACCACCGCGAGCGAACGGGCCAGGGTCAAGCGGTGAGCACGTCGATCGTCAACGCCGGCCTCCTCCACACCTCGTACGCGTGGGTCCACGCCGACGGCACACCGGCTCCGTGGGGGCACGTCGACAAGGACCAGTACGGCCTCTCGACGTGGTATCGGATGTACCCGTGCGCGGACGACAGCTGGCTGGTCGTCGCCGCGCTGCACTCGCCGGACCAGCGTGCACTCCTCGACATCGTGCTCGCGGGCAGCTCGCCGGTCGACACGGCGACGGACGACGTGGCCGCCGGGCTCCTCGAGCAGCGCTTCGTCCAGGAGTCTGCCGGTCACTGGTTCTCGCTCCTCGACGGACACGTGCCGGTCGAGATCGTCAACGAGTCGTTCTGCCGCGAGCTGTTCGACGACGCCGACGCCCGCGCCGCGCAGCTCGTCGTCGAGACGCAGTCCCTCGCCGTCGGTCGCTTCGAGGATCCGGGCCTGTTGATCGGCTTCGACGAGACGCCGGGGATCGTGCGACGCGGCCCGACCGCGTGCGGTGAGCACACCCGCGAGCTGCTGATCGAGCTCGGTCGTAGCGACGCCGAGATCGACGCGCTCATCGCTGACCGCGTCGTCCTCAGCGCGGCCGCGGGATGAGCTCCCCGATCGGGCCGGGCACCGTCAGTCCCTGAGCCTCGCCGAGTTCCGGATCGCGGGAGCCAGCAGCCGGATCAGCATCTGTCGTTCGCGCCGGAGGCGGGACGGCTCGAATGCCTGGACGTCGTGAGCCATCGTCGCGAGGAGCTGCTCGCTGACGAGGAAGCCGCGGAGGGCGAGGAAGATCGTCACCGGCAGATCAGGGACGTCAACTGCGTTGCCGAGGGTGTCGCGGATCAACGCGACGACGAACTCCGATGATCGCTCCGCGACGCCATCCATCGTCGCCCGGACCGTGGAACTGGTCATCGGATCGTGGTCCATGTTCAAGGCGATCTGCATGTACGCGAGATATTCGGGCTGTCCGTAGTGGGCTGCGAACACGTCGAGCAGCTGATCGAGCCGCTCCTCAACGGTCTTGCCGGTGATCGAGGCGTTGGCGAAGGTCTCGGTGTGGCGTCGGCCGCCATCTTCGAGGATTGCGAGCATCAACCTCTCCCGCGTTCCGTAGTGGTGTTGGATGACCCCCCACGTCACCCCGGCGCGGCGGGCGATCTCGTTGCTGCTCGCCCGGTAGAAGCCGCGCTCGAGGATGCAAGCCACGGCCGCATCGATGACGATCCGCTTGGTGTCCGGTTCGGTGACCGTGACCGCTGCCTTCTGTCGACCCGGGTCAGGCACCGGGGCAGCCTCTGGACGGCCTCGCGCGTCGGCGTGACATCGATCAGTCCGAGGAGGGCAGCGGCTTCGGAGCCTGCTGGACGATGGGCTTGCCATGGCACTCGGGCGTACCGATCCCACCCTTGACCACGAGGTACTGGGCTTCACATTCCTCGCACGTGTACCGCTTGCCGATCTGCGTTGCCATCAGCGGCCCGTCACGGGTTCAAGTGGAGCACCGCAGCAGCTGGGCCAGGCGGTGGGCGCCTTGACGACGATGATCGACATGCCACACGTAGTGCATGCGAGTCGAGCTCCGGTTTGGGGCGTCTCCACGATCTCTCCGATCCTGTGGCCGGTGCGTCGGCCATCGACCCCAAGCATAGTAGTCGCTATGCCCGCGTGGAACGAGAACTGCTTCGATCCGGCGCACGACGCCACGGAAGGCGCGTGCGCGAACCCGTGCGCCGGTGGCTCGTCGGCCCGCTGACGCGGATCGGCGCACGTAGGCTGCGCCGCATGACCGATGTCCATCCCTACTACGAGGTGCATCGCGCAGCCATGGAGGCAGCGATGCGGCAGCGCCTCGAGCTCGCGGACGACAAGTTGCGTGAGACACTGCCACTGGCCGACACCGCTGTGCTCCAATTCGAGATCATGGCTGAGCTGGAGATCGTGCTGAGCCAAATGCCCTACGTGGGCGGCGACGAGAGTCGAATGAGCGACTTCTTCATGCGCTTCCTCGGCTTCCTCGCGATCGGCCGCGTGCTCCGACGTCACGGTGTGCCGTCGGCGGTGATCGGCACCATTCAGCTCGACAGCTATCAGGCGCAGCTGATGTCCGTCCCGGAGGCCGAACGCATGGCTGCCGGCCGGCAGTTCATGTCGGCGGAGAACCGCGAGTTCGTGCGTGAGCAGGCGAAGCTGAGCCGCGAGGAGCGGTATGCAGGTGACTTCGTGTACGACTTCGTCGAGCCTGACCCCGGAGAGGACTTCGAGTTCGGGGTCAACTATCGGGCGTGTGGGTTCTGCAAGTTCGCCGAGCGACATGACGACCGAGAGATCCTGCCGAACCTCTGCGGTCTCGATTTCGCAGCGTACGACGCACGTGGCATCAAGCTGGAGCGAACGCAGACACTCGCCGGCGGCGCATCGCACTGCAACTTCCGCTTCACCACCAAACAGTCCTGACGCCTCTCGCTGGTTGCCTCGTGCGTCGGGGTGCTCCGTCAGGCTCAGGAGCGGATGGTGCGGCGAACGGACCAGGGAACGATTCGCTGGTGGAGAACTGCCGCAGGCAGCCAGATGAGACGGCCGATGAAGTGCTCGTAGCGCACGTCGGTCCGCCAGCGGATCAAGCCGTCAACCGTGGTCAGCGTGTTCTGCGCGGAGATGATGGGTGACCTTGCCGAGA
>JAOBWQ010000274.1 GCA_025463425.1 Ilumatobacteraceae bacterium
TTCGCCGAGCTCGTCGAGAACGTGCCCGTCCGGCCTTCGGCGTTGGCGTAGAGGGTCAGGAAGTACCAGCTGTTCCAGAGCGGCAGGATCACCTGGCGCACGGTCTCGCGCATGCCGGTCTCGCTGACCGGCGAGTCGCCGCCGCGGAGGATCGCCGACGACAGCAGCGACCACCGCATCGCATCTGCACCGTAGGTGTCGAACACCTTCCACGGATCCGGGTAGTTGCGCAGGCTCTTCGACATCTTCTGGTTGTCGTCGCCGAGGAGGATGCCGTGGCTGACGCAGTTGCGGAACGCCGGCCGGTCGAACAGTGCCGTGGCCAAGACGTGCAGCGTGTAGAACCAGCCACGAGTCTGGTTGATGTACTCGACGATGAAGTCGCCGGGATAGTGGCTCTCGAACCACTCCCGGTTCTCGAACGGGTAGTGCACCTGGGCGAAGGGCATCGACCCGCTCTCGAACCAGCAGTCGAGCACTTCCGGGACGCGTCGCATCGTCGACTGCCCCGTGGGGTCGTCAGGGTTGGCGCGCACGAGGTCGTCGACCTGGGGGCGGTGAAGATCGGTCACCGTGGTGCCGAAGTCGCGTTGGAGGTCGGCGAGGCTGCCGTAGCAGTCGATCCGCGGGTACTCCGGGTTGTCGCTCTTCCAGACCGGGATCGGCGAGCCCCAGAAGCGGTTGCGGCTGATGCTCCAGTCGCGTGCGTTGGCCAGCCACTTGCCGAACGACCCGTCCTTGACGTGGGCAGGCACCCAGTGGATCTCCTGGTTGAGCTCGACCATCCGGTCCTTGAACTTGGTCACCTCGACGAACCACGACGAGATCGCGCGGTAGACCAGCGGCTGCGCGCAGCGCCAGCAGTGCGGATAGCCGTGGTCGTACGTCTCGTGACGCAGCACGACACCTTCACGCGCCTTGAGGTCGCGGATCACCAAGGGGTTGGCGTCGAAGACGTGCGTTCCGGCCCACGGCGCGATCTCGGCCGTGTAGCGACCGTGCTCGTCCATCGGGCAGATCGTGGGGATGCCGAGCGCGAGGCAGGCGAGCTGGTCGTCCTCGCCGAAGCCCGGCGCCATGTGCACGACGCCGGTGCCGTCCTCGGTGCTGACGAAGTCGGCCGAAAGCACCTGGAACGCGTTCGCGGCATCGGCGAAGAAGCCGAACAGCGGCGTGTACTTCCGGCCCACGAGCTCGGCGCCGGTGAGCGTGCCCACCCGTTCCGCACCGGCGAGCTCGCGTTCGTAGGACTCGACCCGCGAATCGGCGAGCACGTACTTGGTCCCGTCCGGCATCTGCATCACGGCGTACTCGATGTCGGGTCCGACGGCGAGCGCGAGGTTGGACGGCAGCGTCCACGGGGTGGTGGTCCAGGCGAGGATCTGCTCGCCCGTCTCCAGCTCGAACGCGACGGTGAGCGCGGGGTCCTGGCGGTCCTTGTAGACGTCGTCCATGCGCGTCTCGGTGTTGCTGAGCGGGGTCTCGCAGCGCCAGCAGTACGCCAGCACCTTGAACCCCTCGTAGATCAGGCCCTTGTCCCACAGGGTCTTGAACGCCCACATCACGCTCTCCATGTAGGTGATGTCGAGCGTCTTGTAGTCGTTCTCGAAGTCGACCCAACGCGCCTGCCGACCGACGTAGCGCTCCCACTCGCCGGTGTAGCGGAGCACGCTCGTCCGGCAGACGTCGTTGAACTCGGCGATGCCGAACGCGGTGATCTCCGGGTGCCCGCTGATCCCGAGCTCCTTCTCCGCTTCCACCTCGGCGGGCAGACCGTGGGTGTCCCAGCCGAACCGGCGCTCGACCCGGTGGCCGCGCATCGTCTGATAGCGCGGCACCGCGTCCTTGACGTAGCCGGTGAGCAGATGCCCGTAGTGCGGCAGGCCGTTGGCGAACGGCGGCCCGTCGTAGAACACGAACTCGTTGTCGTGCAGGCCCGGCGCGCTGCCGGCCGGACGCGCGGCGATGCTGGCCTCGAACGTCTTGTCGGCGTCCCAGAAGGCCTGGACGCCCTCTTCGATCTGGGGGAGGTTCGGTTGCGGTTCGACGGTGGGGTACGGCACGGGGTTCCTGTTCGACGGGTCCCTCGCGGGACCGGTTGTTGTCGTCTGCCAGGGACGAGCCGGAGCCCGCGGTACCACCCCGATTACCGTCGGCCGCAGCCACCGGTCACTCGTCTTCGCCAGCGATGACGGGCTGGACCCGTTCGGTTCTACTGATCCGGCCGGAGCCGCACGTTCTTCCGAAGGCTCGGAGGTGATGGCCTCGTCGACGCCGTTGTGAAAAGCCTAGCGCCGGTCCGGCCCGCCGGCGGGGAACGCATCACTCTGGGGATGGGTGATCGCCGGCACCTCGCCGGTGATCTGATCGTCGAACGGCAGCTCGCCACCGAACGCGGGGGTGAAGTCGCCGATCGCATCGGCACTCGCGAACGCGTCGGGTGCGCCATCGGCCATCGTCGCTCGGTCGACGCGCGTCATCGGCATCGTCGCGTCCTGTTCGTCCTCGGCGGCTTCGTCGGTGACCGCGGACATCAACGGCCGGCGGAGATCGCCGAGCCCGCCGGGCACGCTGTCGACGAGATCGTTGAGCGCGCTCGACACCTCGCGGAGACGCTCGCGATGGGTGATCACGTGCTGCTCGAGGTGGTCGACATCACTGAGCAGGAACTCGCGCCGCGCCAGCAAGGCCTGGACCTCGCTCTCGACCTGCACGCGTGCGCCCTCGCCGGCCTGGCGAGCCTCGACCTTGGCCTCCTCGATCAGCCGGGCCTGGGTCTCACGGGCTGTCTCGACGGCGTACTTGGCCTCGGCCTCGGCGTCGCTGCGGATGCGGGCCGCATCCGCGTCGGCCTGGGCCACCGTGTTGTCGGCCGTGCGCTGGGCGAGCAGCAGCGTGCGGCTGATCGTCTCGGACTCCTCGACGGCGACGACGGGCGCGACGACCGCCGGCTTGGCGATGCCGGTCGGCGTGTTCGACGTGTTCGCGGCGGCAGCGGGCGGCTGCGCGGCGATCTCCTGGAGTCGGGCCACCGCGGCGCGGGCCCGGGCTTCCATCGCCGACGCCTGCGATTGGGCGCTCTCGATCGCCGTGGCCAGTTGGGCGAGGTAGGCACGCACCTCGTCGGGGTCATAGCCCTTCTTGACGGTTTTGAAGGTGGTGCTCGCGACGGACTGCGGACTCAATTCCATGAGTGGCGATGCTACGCCGATCGAGCGGACGTGTCAGCCGTCGTAGCCGTTTGCCTGGCGGTTCAACGGCTTCAGCAGGTACACGCCACTGGCGACCTTCTCCATGCTGCCGTTGAGGCCGTAGCAGATGCCGCTCGCGAAGTCGATCAGCCGACGCGAGACGTCGCGGTCGGTGTTCTCCAGGTTCATGATCACCGGGAGGCCTTCTTTGAACCGGTCGGCGATCTCCTGGGCCTGATCGAAGCGACGCGGCTTCACCGTTGCGGGCTCACCGGCACCGATCGGCAGGGTGCGCACGGTGGGAGTGGCGGGCGGACGAGGATTGGTCGGGCGCGGCTGCACCGAGGAATCGTCCGATGGCTGCTGTGGCCGACGGGGCATGTTCGACTCCGTGTTGGTGAGAGGGAAGCTCGGACGAGCCGGCGCTGCACGGACCATCTCCTCCTCCGGTTCCTGATAGGAGGATCGACCGGAACGTTGCACCGGCTCTGGTTCGCGAGGAGCCCGAGACGCGCGCATCGGCCGCTCGGGCTCGGGCGGCATGTCGTAGTCGTCGTATGCATCATCCGGGCCAAGACCCAAGAAGTCCATCGCCCGCTTCATGATTGACATCCAGTAAACCCTCCTGCTCCGAGGCTATCCGATCTGAGTGCGCCGATAGGGACGCGGGCCGAACAGCGCACCAC
>JAOBWQ010000293.1 GCA_025463425.1 Ilumatobacteraceae bacterium
CGGCGGTGGGCGGCCCGACCGCTCCCAGCTCGCCGGAGTCGAACGGGATGTCCGCGTCGGCCCGCGGGTAGGCGATCCCCGTCGACGCGTTGCACGGTGCCTTGCACGCGGTGATCGTGTGCCACACGCCGTTGTTCAGCGGCGCGTCGAGGTTGTCGAAGGTGATCGTGCCGCCGGGCTTGATCGTCGGGATCGCGTTGCCGGCCAGCATGTCGCCCTGGGCGTAGATGTAGCCCTGGATCGGGATCTCCGGCTGGGCCGGCTCCGACGGCTGCTTCGTCGCGTCCAGGTACTTCGCGTCGACGGCGCCACCGTGGTTGTCGTTCTCGGCGAGGTGTCCGTGGGTGAGCTGTCCGGGAACGTCGACGGGCGTGGTGAACGGATCCACCGCGGGCACATCGCCGGCCGTCGGCGCGTCGGCCATCCAGACCACCATGATGCCCATCGACTCGTACCACGACGCGCGCGCACTGTCGTAGGTGGCACTGACGGAGAGCACGTCGCCGGCCTTGACCTCGACGCGCCAGTCCGCGGGAGTCGCAGTCATCGAGACGTCCCACGAGACCGAACCCGCCGGCTCGTAGTAGTGCGCGACGGACTCGAACAGGTGCGCCGTGGTGCCCGCCCGGGTCAGGTTCAGATCGGTGTGCAGCCCACCGGGGTGGAGGTGGCCGGCGGTGGCCAGGAGGATCCCGTCGCGGTCGACGGTCCACTGGTTCTTGGCCGGGCCGCCGGCGTAGGGATCGTTTGCGTCGTTCGGGTAGGTGTACTCGCCGTTGGTGCCGGAGCCCTTGATCACGTCGAAAACCGGGTAGATGCTGCCGTTCTGCACGTCGTTCCAGATCGGCCGAGCCGGCGTGATCGAGGCCGCAGCGGGACTGGTCGCCGGGATGAAGTCGATGTCGTAGGTGATCCAGATCTGCTGATCGATCGGGTACAGGTTGTGCAACATGTAGTTGACGACCCATGTGTCGCTGGCGTGGTAGGCGTAGCCGTAGCCGGTGGGCAGGACCGTGGTCGTCTTCTCCTCGCCGGCCGCGAAGAACGACTCCGGACCACCGGTGGTTGAGTTGCGGGCGGAGAGGTTGAGCCACACGCCGTGGTGGAGGTGGATCACGTCGACACCCGGCACCGTGCCGTCGGCGAGGCGGATGTTCGGCGCGATGCGCACGATGTAGCCGTCGACATCAGGCTTGGGGACCTGGCGCTTGGTGAAGTCGATGTTGTTCTGCCCGGGCTGCACATCGATCGGACCGATCTCGAAGTGCAGCCGTGTCGCACCGGCTTCGATCGGGCGCTCGGCCACGGTGGAGCTCGTGTCGATCGGACCGGAGTCCGGTGGGACCGTGTCGGCCAACGAGCTGTCCGTCGTCGGCGGGTCAGTCGTGGGTGCATCCGTCGTGGGTGCGTCGGTCGCCGGCGCGCTGGTCGCTGCAGGCTGGGTCGTCGCCGCGTCCGTGGTCGCCGCCGCGGTCGAGGCGGCCGCCGTGGACGCGACCTGCTGCGAGCCGGCCGTGCTCGACGTGCTGTTGTCACTGGCACAGGCGGCCATCACGAAACCGGCACAGACGACACCCGCGAGCACGAACCGAAACTTCCCCATCCGCGGAGTCTACGGCCGGACGGACCGCGACTTGGAGCGAGTAACGCCTCGCCTAGAGTCAGCGACTGTCTTTCAGCTCGGCGATCACGCACCTCGTCCTCGCCGCTCCGCAAGTTCCGCAGCAACACACCCCACGGAGGCATCACGATGACCGACCACCTGAACACCGAGAACAGCACCGACGTCCCGACCGACAGCGTCAGCCGACGCAACCTCCTGCTCGGCATGGGCGCCGTCGCCGGTGCCGCAGCCGGCGCCGGCCTGCTCACGAGCGAGACGTTCGCCGCCTCGAGCTCGCTCGCACGCACCACCCTCCCCGCCTTCCACCCCCACCCCGAGGTCCTCGCGGCACAGATCCCCGGCCTGACCTACCTCACCATCGACGCCCAGCAGTTCTGGCCCTCGACCGCCACGCAGCGCGTGTACCAGGACACGACGGGCTCGCAGCCGAACCCGAACGATCGCCTCTGGGCAGGACTGCCGCTGCCGGTCGGCTCGGTGATCTACCAGATCAGCGTCGGCTACCAGACCCAGCCGATCATCGAGATCAGCCGGCGCAAGATCACCCAGCCGAACCCGGCCACGGCGCCGATCCAGGTCTACCAGAAGTCCCTGCCGCTGAGCCCCGGGGGTCCGACGTCGTCGACGGTGAACCTGACGGGAACGGGCGCCGAAGCGCCCGTGCTGATCGAAGCCGACTCCAGCTACACGATCAGCGCGTTCTGCACGGCCGGTTCCTCGATCTTCAACGTGCAGATCGGCTACGTGCCGCCGACGCAGAGCTTCGTGCCGTTCACCGGTACGCCGCGCGTGTTCGACTCCCGCCTCGCCGCCAACGGACCGAAGTTCACGATCAACGACGAGCGCACGATCGATCTCGGCATCGCCGGCGCACGCACGGCGATCATCAACCTGACCGTCACCGAGACCGGTGCCGGCGGTGGCTTCGTCGCTGTCTTCCCAGCGAACATCCCTTACCCCGGCAACTCCAGCATCAACTGGACCGCGGCTGATCAGAACGTGGCCAACGGCGTGATCACCAGCGTCGACGCGACCGGCAAGATCAAGGTGCGAGCGAACAACGCGACGCACATCGTGATCGACCGCATCGGCTTCATGATCTGACCCGACGCAGCCGCAGGGCGTGCACGGCGCCGTCGATCACCGACTGGGTGGCCGGCGGCGCTGTCGCCGTTTTCGGGCCGGCGCGCCATCTGAACGAGAGGGGCGAGCCGTTCGGGTCAGAAGCCGCCGGACACGGTGGAGGCCACGCCGCCCGATGTCGTGTCGACGCTCCAGGTGTCACCGGCCGTGGGGTGCAGCACCGTCGTGCCGTCGGTCTGCGCATCGATCGTCCACGAGCCGGGGGCGACGGTCTGCCCGGCGGCGAGGGTGTACACGAACGTGACCACCCCGTTCGACGTGTCGTTGGCAAGGTCGACCGTGCCGGCGTCGAAGCTGGTGTACTGGCCGTGGTAGCTGACGCCGGTGGTCTGGACGATGTGGATCGTGACGGTCATCGCGGTGATCGGAGCGGCGTTGGTGAGCGTGATGATGCTCTCGCCGTAGTACGCCTGCCCGTAGTCGGACCTGGCCGTCGCCGTCACGGTGTTGCCCGCCGGCACCGTGGACGCGCTCGACGTCGTGGTCGTCGACCCGCTGATGCAGGAGAACGTCGGCGGCGACGTGTTCGACATGGTCAGCGTCCACTGCGGAGTCGAGAGTGTGTTGGCAGCCACCGTCGCTCCGGGTGGTGCGCTCATCGCCGGCGTACCCGCGCCCGACTGCGTCAGCTCGAGGAACGATGCCGGATACCGCTGCGTGGTGACGAGGAAGGTGTTCGTCGCGGTGCGTGCCGCATCCGACGATGCCGAGCACGTTGCCGACGCGGCGTCGTCGGTCAGGGAACCGACGCCGACTGCGACGACCGCAGCCAGCACACCCACCAGCGTGATCGCGATGAGGATCTCGACGATGGTGAAGCCGTGGCCGCGCGGCGCGCGTGTCGTCGGTCGTTCGTGCATCCGTCGTTCCTCGTTCTGTCCTCGAACCGCGATCGGCCCAGCGCCCACAGGGAGCATCAGAGCTATCGGCACGACGAGCATGCAACTCAACACGGTGTTGCCGGGAGTTCGATCTCACCGACGTCGTCTCGCGCCGTCCGTCGTCAGGGCTTTGCGGCCACGGCGAGCGCGCTGCGCTCCAGCATGGCGATCCCGCTGACGATCGCGACCTGCCGGTACGAGCGGCGGATGATGCCGGACACTCGACCGGAGGGATCGCACGAGAGCGGCGTCTGGTACTCCGCGACGTAGGTGGGCGCGCGAGCCGGATCGTCGAGGTAGTCGACGAGGCGGTTCTGCGCGTCGGCACCTTCCTGCACCTCCAGGAACCACAGGAACGGGTACCCGGGATCCTGCCGTGCGTCGGCATACACGCCGGCGCTCGCGCACAGCGCGTACAGGGTCTGGCCTGGCGTGTGATGCCTTTCGAACCATTGCGCGACCCGCTGGTCCTGCATTGCTCGCGGATCGGACGCAGCGCGGACGAGGAGGTGCGCGGAGTCGCCGGCGTACACCCACGCCGTGATGATCAAGCACGGCGCCAGCACCGCGGCGAGGATTGGATACCTCGGTCGGGGCAGTTCGGCCAGACCGACCGCTGCGAGCGCCGACACCGGGGCGACGAGCAGCAACCAGTAGTGGCGCCAGACTCCCCCG
>JAOBWQ010000313.1 GCA_025463425.1 Ilumatobacteraceae bacterium
GGCTCGACCCGTCGATCCGCCGCGCGGGCGACGGCAGGGTGCTGCTCGGCGGATCGCCGCTCACCCTCATGCGCCTCACCGCAGCCGGCGCGTCGCTGATCGATCGGTTGACGTCGGGTGAGGAGCCGGGCACCTCACCCGCCACCGCGACATTGATCGATCGCCTGCTCGGGGGCGGCCTGATTCATCCCGTCGCGGGGGCTGCCGGCGGTCTGTCGCCGGGCGACGTCACGGTGGTCATCCCCGCCTTCGCGACCTCCGCGTCACGTCTGGCCGAACTCGTGGATGGGTGCGCAAGCGCCCACGAGGTGATCGTCGTCGACGATGCCTCGCCCGATCCGATCGGCCCGGTCGTCGGCTCGACCGTCATCCATCGATCGGCGAACGGCGGGCCGGGCGCAGCGCGGATGACCGGGCTCGAAGTCGTCACGACACCGTTCGTGGCCTTCGTCGACGCCGACGTGCATGCCACTCCAGGCTGGCTGGACGGACTGCTCGGCCACTTCGCCGATGCGCGTGTCGCCATGGTGGCCCCGCGCGTGGCGAGCCTGCCGGGATCGAGCCGGCTGGCACGGTACGAAGCGGTCCGCTCGCCGCTCGACCTCGGCGCGTCGCCGGCCCGCGTCCGTGCCGGTACGCGGGTCAGCTACGTGCCGGCCGCGGCCGTCGTCTGCCGGGTCGAGGCCGTCCGTGCGGTCGGCGGGTTCGACGATGCGTTACGCCTCGGAGAGGATGTCGACCTCGCGTGGCGGCTCGACGACGCCGGCTGGCGGGTGCGCTACGAGCCGGCCGTCGTCGTGCTCCACGAACCTCGTGCGACCGTCGCCGCGATGGTGTCCCAACGGTTCGGCTACGGCACATCCGGTGCCCCACTCGCCTCCCGCCATCCGGGTGCGCTCGCACCGGTGCGGGTCAGCCGCTGGAGCGCCCTCTCCTGGGCTGCGACGGTCGCAGGCTGTCCGGTCGTCGGCACGGCGGTTGCCGCAGTGACGACGGCGATGCTGGCGCGCAAGCTGCGCGACGTGCCCGACGGCGGGCGGCTCGCGATGCGGCTCGCCGGACTGGGCCACCTCTACGCGGGGCGATCGCTCGCGTCGGGGATCACTCGCGCGTGGTGGCCGGCCGCTGCTGCTGCTGCGATCGTGTCCAGCCGGTGCCGGCGGGCCCTGGTGTTGGCCGCTGTCGTCCCTGCCGCGATCGACTGGTGCCGAGACCGGCCCAGCATCGACCCGGCGTCGTACCTCGCCCTACGCCTCCTCGACGACGGGTCCTACGGCGCCGGGCTGTTGACCGGCGCGGTGCGCCAGCGCTCGCTGGAGGCACTGCGCCCGGACCTCACCTCGTGGCCGGCACCCGCACGCTCGCGGCCGACCGCGACGCCTCGGTCAACCGGGCTGTGATGTCGTTGCAGGACTCGCACACGGTGTCGGGGATGACGCCCCATCGCATCAGCCGGGCGAAGGCGATGCAGCCCAGACAGATCGCGAACACCGACTCCAGAGTGGCGGCGACGGTGATCCCGGCGACCAGCACGATCGCCAGCCAGTGCACGTCGGCCGCCCACGATGCGGCGGCTCCGAGTGACATCGTCGCGCCCATGCCCTGCGCGAACCGCTTCGGCGAGCCGGCGACGAGCTTCTCCGGTACGTGCAGCCGGGGCGTGACGACGCAGGTGACGAACTGGCCGAGCGGGCTCAGCGTGGGACCGGTCAGCACGCGCGCGACGAACCCGTAGGCCAGCGGGATCAGCTGCCACCACTGGCGGAACGCGATGAACGCGACGCACTGGAAGACGACGCCGCCGGCGACCAGCCGCGCCGAGACCTCGTTCACCGGGTTCGGGAAACGGAACAACGAACGCATGCCATCATCGTAGCGGCGAATCCCGACCACGGCGATCGGGATTCGGCGGCGACGCGGCCTGGCGGCCGATGTCGACGACGACCTCGCCCGCGACGCGCTGCACAGTACCGTCGTGGTCATGGGCCTCCGTCTCGCTGTGCAGCGCACGCCATGGCTCGACCACATCGCAGCCGTGGCCGCGGCGCATCCCGGCCTCACGCCCGTCGTCAAGGGCAACGGCTACGGCTTCGGCCGAACGGTGCTGGCCCCACTCGCGGCCGACCTCGTCGCCCCCGGCGGTCACATCGCTGTCGGCACGGTCTACGAGGCCGCTGACATCCGCGCTGGACACACGCCGTGGGTGCTGACGCCGCACGTCGATCTCCTGCCGCCCGCCCTCCCTCCGCAGGCCGTGCTGACCATCGGCCACCGTGCGCATGTCGAGTCGTTGGAACGGCAGGCCTGGCGGGGGCATGTCGTGGTCAAACTGGCCTCGACGATGCGGCGTCACGGCGTCGCACCGGGCGACCTGGCCGAGCTGCTCGCGGCTGCCGGCGCCGCGGGGCTCGCCATCTCCGGTCACGCGATCCACCTCCCGCTGGCCGGGACGGACGCATCGCGCATCGCAGAGATCGAGGGGTGGCTGCCACACCTCGATCCGCGAGCGTCCCTCTCGGTGAGCCACATCGGAGCCGATGCGTATGCGCAGTTGCGCACCGATCACCCGCACATCACATGGACGATGCGCGTCGGCACGGCGCTGTGGCACGGCGACAAGGCACTGCTGGCGCTGACCGCCGACGTGCTCGACGTCCGCGAGGTCGTCGCCCACGATCACGTCGGCTACCGCGCCAGCGACGTGCCCGGCGACGGCCACGTTGTGCTCGTCGCCGCCGGATCCGCACACGGCGTACGTGAGCTCGACGACGGCCGCAGCCCGTTCCACTTCGCCCGCCAGCGGCTCGCCCTCGTCGAAGGTCCACACATGCACACGTCGATGGTGTTCGTGCCTCGTGGCAACGCTGTGCCGGCGATCGGCGACCGGGTCGATGTTCAGCGCCCGCTGATCAGCACCGTGGTCGACGAGCTGGTCTGGATCGATGGCTGAGGCCGCGCTGCGATGACACGGCCGCGATGACCGACCTGGCCGACACCGGACGGGGCCCCCGCGAGCGTCTGATCGGGCCAGATGTGACGCGAGCGATCGCACTGATCGGCGTCGTCATCATGAACTTCCACGGCTACCTCAACGGCGGCGACGACCACGTCGACCGGTCGTTCGCGGAGCGTGTGTTCGATCCCACCGACGGTCCGCTGACGACGCGCTTCGCCGCGGTCTTCGTGCTCGTCGCGGGCATGGGCGTGACGTTGATGACGAACCGCAGCCGCCTCGGCGGAGACCGCGTCGCCGTTCGCAACGACCGATGGCGTCTGGCCCGCCGCGGCCTGCTGCTGTTCGCGTTCGGCCTGCTGATCGAGTGGATCTGGAACGGGACGATCCTCTTCTACTACGGGGCCTACTTCATGGTCGCCGCGCTGCTGTTCACACTGCGCAACCGTTGGCTGATCGCCGTCGGGACGGTGTCCACCCTCGCTGCCGCCGGCATCGCCTGGTTCCGGCTGGAGCGCCACCTCGACGGCCACAGCACCGCCTGGATGGAGCCGGAGATCACCTCGCCGCGCAACCTGCTGCTGCGAACGTTCGTCGGCTACACGCATCCGCTGTTCCCGTGGCTGGCGTTCCTGTGCACCGGCATCCTCCTCGGCCGCTACCTGCCCCGCCTGCGCGAGCTGCGAGTCCGGCTGATCGTCGGTGGTGCGGTCCTGTTCGTCGGCACGTACCTCGTCAACTTCATCGGGCTGCGGATCGCGACACACAGCTTCACGGTCGACACCACCGGCGCACGGCGGTGGCGCGGCCTGCTGTCGACCGGACCGTACGACCGCGGCCTGCTCTACACCGTCGGCACGTTGGGCTCGTCGATCGTCGCCTATTGCGCGATCTCGTGGCTGGCCGAGCGCTTCGCCGCAGCACCGCTGACCGAGCTGTTCCGCCACGCGGGTCAGATGACGCTGACCCTGTACCTCTTGCACGTCGTGACGTTCAACGCGGTCGTGCACTGGTGGCACTGGGTGACGCCCACAGGTCTCGACACCGCGCTGGTGTTCAGCCTCGTGTTCTGGGTGCTGGCGATCGCGATGGGCGCGATGTGGCATCGCTTCGCCGGAATGGGCCCGTTGGAGCGCATCTACCGCAACTTCGGCGGTTGAGGCGCGATATCGGCAAAACGTGACAGTGGA
>JAOBWQ010000317.1 GCA_025463425.1 Ilumatobacteraceae bacterium
ACTTGACGATCACCGGCACCGAGGTGACGACGGTGTTCGGGCGGTAGAGCAGCTTGGCCTTCAAGGACAGTGCCGACTGGTTGTGGAGCCACTGGCTGCTGATGTTGGTGACGAACTCGGGGATCACGACGGTGATCATCTCGTCGGCGTCTTGCTGGTCGAGCTCGTCGAGGTAGGCGAGCACCGGACCGGTGAGGTCGCGGTACGGGCTGCTGATCGTGTGCAGCTCCACCGGGAGCGAGAACGCGTCCCATTGCTCGCGCAAGTGGTGCTCTTCCTCCGGATCGGAGACGACCGAGACGGCGATCAGGCGGTCAGGGGCCAGGCTGCGTGCGTATTGCACAGCGAGCAGCACACCCTTGTTGACCGAGCCGACGAGCACGACGACGAGGTGCTGGTGGCGGTAGGTCTTGTACCCGGGCTCGACCGTGACGGCCAGCTTGACCCGCTTGTAGTGGCGGCTGATCGCCTTGAAGGCGACGGTGAGCAAGACGATGACGATGACGCTGATGTACGCGCCGCTGAGGAACTTCGTCGTGACGACGATGGCGGCGACCAAGCCGGTGGTGAGCGCGCCGACCGCGTTGATCGCGAAGTTGAGCTTCCATCGCGGTTCTTTGATCTTGGTGTGGTGCACGCACATGCCGATCTGGCTGAGCGTGAACCCGGTGAAGACGCCCACCGCGTAGAGCGGGATCAGGGCCCCGATCTTGCCCCCGAACGCAACGACGAGTGCGATCGCCATGACGGCCAGGAAGATGATCCCGTTGGAGAACACCAGCCGCGAGCCGCGGTTGCCGAACTGCCGGGGGAGGAAGCCGTCCTTGGCGATGATCGACGACAGCCGCGGGTAGTCCGCGTATGCCGTGTTCGCAGCCAGGATCAAGATCGCGAACGTCGCGAACTGGGTGACGAAGTAGAAGATGTTGCGGCCGCCGTAGATGTGCTCGGCGAGCTGGGCGAGCACGGTCTGGGGTTGGTCGGGCACCGGCTGGAAGTGCTGGGCGATGACGGACAGGCCGAAGAAGGTGCTGCCGAGGATGAGGCCCATCCAGATCAGGGTGATCGAGGCGTTCTTCGACTCCGGCTTCTTGAACGCGGGGACGCCGTTGGAGACCGCTTCGACGCCGCTCAGCGCGACGGCGCCGGAGGCGAACGCCTTGAGGAAGATGAACAGCACGATCGGCTCGGTGTTGTCGAGCAGCTTGGCCGCTTCGCCGGTGTGCTGGATCGGACCGACGTGCTGGACGAAGACCCGGTAGAGGCCGACGAGGATCAGCGTCAGCAACGACAGGATGTAGATGTACGTCGGTGGCGCGAAGACGGCGCCGGATTCCTTGAGACCGCGCAGGTTGGCGATGGTCATGATCAGGATGAAGCCGACGCACAGCAGCACCCGGTACTTCTCCAGGCTGGGGAAGGCCGAAATGATGGCCGCGACACCACCGGCCACGGACACGGCGACCGTCAGGATGTAGTCGGTGAGCAGGGAGCTGCCGGCGACGAGCGACGGGATCTCGCCGAGGTTCTCGCGGCTCACCACGTAGGAGCCGCCGCCGCTCGGGTACGCAAAGATCGTCTGCCGGTAGCTGATCACCACGACCGCGAGCAGGAACACGACCATGAGCGAGATCGGCACGAGCTTCGTGTACGCCGCGACACCTGCTGCTGCGCCGGCGCTCGAGACGAGGAACACGCGGAGGATCTCTTCGGTCGCATATGCCGTCGAGGAGATGGCGTCGCTGGAGAAGACCGGGAGTGCGACCTTCTTCGACAACCGCTGATGTTGCTCGTCGGCGGAGGCGAGCGGCTTGCCGAGGAGAATTCGCTTGAGGGAGCTGGCCATACGAATTTCGAGCCTGACCGGTCGGCCAACGGGAATGCAACACCTTCACGACTTCTTCACGGCGCGCCCGACGAAAGCGCACGGCCTGTTGCCTACGATTGGCCCGCATTTGTGCGACCGACGGAACGTCGGAACGTCGGAAGCTGCTGAAGGAGCATGGCATGCACGTGGTGATCGTTGGATGTGGGCGAGTCGGATCAGCCTTGGCCAAAGAGCTCATCGAGGCGAACCACACCGTCGCGATCATCGATCGCCGCGAGGAGGCGTTCTCCCGCCTCGACAGTTCCTTCACGGGACAGAAGATCGTCGGCATCGGTTTCGACCGCGACGTGCTGGCTACCGCAGGCATCCAGCACTGCGATGCCGTCGCCGCCGTCACGAGTGGTGACAACTCCAACATCTTGATCGCCCGCGTGGCCCGCGAGAACTTCGGCATCGAGCGCGTCGTCGCCCGGATCTACGACCCCCAGCGGGCCGCCGTGTACCAACGGCTCGGCATCGCCACCGTGGCCACGGTGTCGTGGACGACGGAGCGTGTCCTGCGCCGGGTCCTTCCTCCGGAGGCCGCCGTCGAATGGGTCGATCCGAGCGCCAACGTGTCGCTGATCGAACGGCACATCGAGTCGCCCAACGCAGGACGGAAGTACACCGAGATCGAGGAGTCCGCCAAGGTCCGAGTGGTCGCCGTCGCCCGCCTCGGCAAGGCGATGCTGATGACCCCGACGCTCGTCGCCCAGGAGGGCGATCTGATGTACCTGGCCATCGCATCCACCGAGGTCGACAGCCTCAACTCCAAGCTCAACACGGCCGTCGTCGGAGGACACGCATGAAAGCATTGATCGTCGGTGGCGGCAGCGTCGGCCGGTTCATCGCCGAGCAACTCGGCGCCAGTGGCCATTCGGTCACCATCCTCGACAACTCCGCCGCAGTGGTGAAGCAGTACGCAGCGCTCGGGGTTCCCGGCGTGAGTTGGGTCAAGGGCGACGGCTGCGAGCTGGGTGCGCTGAAGACCGTCGGCGTGGCCGAGGCCGATGTCGTTGCCGCGGTGACGGGTGACGACGAGGACAACCTCGTCGTGTCCTTGCTGTCCAAGCAGGAGTTCGGCGTGCCCCGCGTCGTGGCTCGCGTGAACAACCCGAACAACGAGTGGATGTTCAACGAGATGTGGGGCGTCGACGTCTCGGTCTCGACTCCCCACCTCATCACCGGTCTCGTCCAAGAAGCAGTGGCTGTCGGGTCGTTCGTGCGCCTGCTCTCGTTCGAGGGTGGCAAGGCCAAGTTGGCCGAGGTCACCCTGGCCGAGGGCTCGCCCGCCGCCGACAAGGAAGTGGTCGAGCTGCGCTTCCCGCGCGAAGCCACCGTCGTGGCCGTGCTGCGCAAGGACCGCGTGGTCGTGCCTCGCGGCGACACCGTGCTGCGCGTCGGTGACGAAGTCATCGTGCTCGTCGCCGGCGACAGCGAGGAAGAAGTCCGCAAGATCCTGATCGGGGACTGATCGGCCGGGACTGCCCGGCCGATCGGGCTCAGCTGGCGATGAGCGTGTAGGCCGGGTTGAGCATGATCCGCCGGCCGCGCTCTTCGCGAGCCACGCCTTCGATCACGATGCCGCGACCGTTCTCGACACCTGCGATGGAGCGGCGGCCGGTGAAGACCGCGACG
>JAOBWQ010000350.1 GCA_025463425.1 Ilumatobacteraceae bacterium
TGTACTTGCTGGCCGAGGAGTAGGTCCAACCGTCCGGACGAACGTGCTACGTTCCCGGCAGGTTGGCGTCAGAGTGGGGCAGCGTGAGTGGGGCAGGTTTCTTCGACTACGGGACCGATGACGCGCCCGAGGTCCGCGCCCCGAGCTTCCTCGGTGACGCCACGGTCGAGGACTGGGCCGTGCTCGTCAGCCACTGCGAACGGCGACGCTTCCATCAGGGGGAGGTCGTCGTGCGCTTCGGCGACGTCGATCGCTCGCTGCTGATCGTGCTCGAGGGCGAGCTCGAGACCGTCGCCGAACGACGCGGGCGCACGCGCCGGTTGTCGCCGGCGCCAGCCGGTTCGGTCGTCGGCGAACTCGGCTTCCTCGACGGCCGACCGCGATCGGCGAGCGTGATCGCCGCCTCCGACGGTGAGTTGTTGCGGCTCTCGGTCGCGTCGTTCGAAACGCTGGCAGCGATGAACCCGCGCCTCGGCCGGTCGATGCTGTTCGACCTCGGCAAGATCCTGGCCGGCCGCCTGCGTGCACTGACCGAGATCGTGATGTCCCGATGAGCCGCACGGACCCGTTCCCGAACTACCTGGCGATGCCGAGGACGGTGTCGCTCCGGTTCTGGCACGTCGTCCGGTTCGTCTCGCTCGCGATCTTTCTCGCAGTCATCGTCGGTGGGATCGCTTATCCGGCGGACACGCTGACGTTCTTCTGGGGCATCGTGATCCCGATCCTGCCGGCCGTGTTCCTGATCGCCCCCGGCTCGTGGCGCAACGTGTGCCCGTTGGCGGCGGCGAACCAGGCGTCGCGAAACCTCGGCATCACCAGCCAGGTCGCGGCGCCGAGGTGGCTGCGCGAGCACGGGTTCAGCATCGCGGCCACGCTGTTCGTCTCGATCGCGTTGACGCGCAAGGTGCTCTTCAACCGCAACGGCATCGCGCTCACGGTGCTGTTGTCCGTGGTGCTCGTCGGAGCGGCCCTCGGTGGACGGTTCCTGAAGGGCAAGAGCGGCTGGTGCTCCAGCATCTGTCCGCTCTTGCCCGTGCAACGCGTCTACGGCCAGTCGCCCTTCGTCGGGGTCGCCAACAGCCACTGCCAGCCATGCCTCGGCTGCACCAAGAACTGCTACGACTTCAATCCGAGGGTTGCCTACGTGGCCGACATGCACGATCCGGATCAGGGCTTTCGTGGGCCGCGCCGATTGTTCGTCGGCGCGTTTCCCGGCCTCGTGCTCGGCTACTTCCTGGTGCCCGACGCCGGCCGGCTCAGCGATCTCCAGGTCTACGTCCGTTGCCTCGCCTGGATCGCCGCCGGCATCGCCGTGTTCGCAGTGCTCGACGCGTTCGGCCGGTTCTCGCCCAACCGGCTGCCGCCGGTCTTCGGAGCGACGGCGTTCTCGCTCTTCTACTGGTTCGGGAGCCGCAAGGTCGCCAAGTCGCTCGGCTCGCTGCTCGGTGGCACGTGGACCGGCATCGTCTGGCCGCTGCGGATCGCCGCGTTCGCGCTGGCGTCGGTGTGGTTGGTCCGGTCGTGGCTGGTCGAGCGCCGCTACGTGGAGGAGGTGGCCGTCGCAGCCCCGGTCCGCGTGGACCTCGGGCGAGCGCGCTCTGCGCTCGGTGGCTCGTCCAGATCGGACGACGGCGCTGTCGAGGTCGAGTTCGAGTCGAAGATCGTGAAGGTCCCGGCGGGGACGACGCTCCTCGAAGCCGCCGAGTCCGGTGATCTGCGCATCGAGTCGGGGTGCCGGATGGGCGTGTGCGGCGCGGACCCCGTTGCGGTCACGTCGGGATACGAGTCGTTGTCCGCGATACGTCGCGAGGAGGCCGACACCCTCGAACGCCTCGGTCTCGGCTTCCCGAACCGGATGGCCTGCACCGCCCGGGCCGAAGGCTCGTGCAGCGTGTCGCTGCAACCGGACCGGACGAGCACGCCGGTCTCGAACGCGCCGTCCTTCGTCCCGGATCCGTCGGTCCACCGGGTCGTGATCATCGGCAACGGCATCGCGGGCGTCACGGCCGCCGACTTCGTTCGCCGCAACCATCCCGATTGCGAGATCGAGCTGATCGGACGCGAGTCGCACGAGCTCTACAACCGGATGGGAGTGGCACGGTTGATCCACGGTCGCTCGGCGATGCAGGGGCTGTACCTGCTGCCCGCCGGGTGGTACGAGCGCAACCGGGTGACCCTGTGGCTGAACACGCGGGTCGCCTCGATCGATCGTGAGGGCAAGACCGTGCGCCTCGGCACCGGCCACGAGCTGGCGTACGACCGCCTCGTCCTCGCCACCGGCGGCCGCGCCTCCGTACCGGAGATCGAGGGCTTCGGGGGTTCGGGCTCCTTCGTGCTCCGCGAGGCTGATGACGCGATTCGCATCCGGGCGTACGCGCAAGAGCATGACGAGCACCGCGCCGTGGTGGCCGGCGGAGGCCTGCTCGGACTCGAAGCCGCTCATGCACTGCACGAGCTCGGGATGAGCGTCACGGTCCTCGAGCGGTCCTCGCGGCTGCTGCG
>JAOBWQ010000380.1 GCA_025463425.1 Ilumatobacteraceae bacterium
TTGGTGCCGCCGCTGATCGCCGCGCGCAGCGGCGCGAGTGAGTCGTTGGTGACCTCGCCGGCCCAGACGAGATCCCATAGGGCCGTCAACAGCTCGGTGTCGGTGGCGGCGAGGTCGGCGGTGCGGATCTGGCCCCAGAAGATCGCACCGAACTCGCGCAGCCGACCACGGATGGCCTCGTGCAGCGCACCGCTGGGCGGATCGACCGGTTCGAGCGCGTTGGCGAGCAGAGGAAGTTGGTCGGCGAAGTAGAGCCGAACCCTGCCGTCACCGGAGCCGATCGAGCCGGCGCCGACCCACACGACCTCACCGCTCGTGCACAGCTCGTCGAGATCGGTCGGCCGGTAGCCACGGACGCGGATCGGAAGGATCTCGGTCTCCAGAGTGGACGCCACGAGCGCTGAACCCTGCAGCACTCCCAGCGTCTCGACAAGTGCTTCGAGACCGCGTCGCTCGCCGGGGATGCCGTGCCACAGGCTGAGGAACCGGGCCAGGGCCTCCTGCTCGACGGGCTCGACCTCGCGCCGCAACGTGGCGAGCGAACGTCTGCGGAGCTGGCGGAGGATCTCGTTGTCGCACCACTCGCGGGCCACACCGTCGGGACGGAACTCGCCGAGGACGATCCGGTCTTCGGCCTCCAGCGCGTTGAGCGCGCCCGCGACCCGTTCCAGCGGCAGCCCGAACCGGCGCGCAGGATCGATCGCGAGGAACGGGCCATGGGTGCGCGCGTAGCGGCGCAGCAGCTCCTCCAGCGGACGAGCGACGGGATCGGTGAACGCCATCGGCAGACCCATCGGCAGGGAACAACCCAGCGCGTCGCGATAGCGGGCGGCGTCCTCGGCTGCGATGAACCTCTGCTCGTCGCCCACCCCGACCTCGATCACCCGCCGTTCCTGCAACAGGGTGTCGAGCCATGGACGCGCGTCGCCTTCGCTGCGCAGATCGGCCTCGGCAGCGGTGAGGTCGCCGAGCCGGCGCAACACGTCGTGGAGCTCGTCGGCCGAGCGGGCGCGGCGGCCATCGGCGAGGCATTGCAGTTCCAGCTCGAGGTCGGCGAGCACGCCAGGATCGAGCAGCTCGCGCAGCTCCTCGGCGCCGAGCAGGTCGCGGAGCAGATCACGGTCGAGCGCGAGCGCTGCCGCGCGACGCTCGGCGAGCGGGGCGTCCCCTTCGTACATGTACGCGGCGATCCAGTTGAACAGGAGGCTCGACGCGAAGGGCGACGCCTTCTGCGTGTCGACGCTGACCGTGCGCACCGCGCGACTGCGCAGCTGGCCGAGGACCTCACGCAGCGCGGGCACGTCGAAGACGTCCTGCAGGCATTCGCGACTCGTCTCCAGCAGGATCGGAAAGCTTGGGTACTTCGCCGCGACCGCGAGCAGATCAGCGGCGCGCTGGCGCTGTTGCCAGAGCGGTGTACGCCGATCGGGCCGGCGTCGGGGCAGCAGCAGGGCTCGCGCCGCACACTCGCGGAACCTTGCCGAGAACAGCGACGTCTGCGGCAGCGTGGACATCACCAGCTCGTCGATGTCCTCGGGGTCGATCATCAACTCGGCGAGGGGCAGCTCGTCGGCGGCTTCGGGCAAGCGGATGACGATGCCGTCGTCACCCCACATCGTCTCGACCGCCATGTCGTAGCGATCGATCAACCTGCGCTCGATGGCCATCGCCCACGGGGCATGGACGGGCGTGCCGAACGGGCTCAGGATGCACACCCGCCAGTCGCCGATCTCGTCGCGGAACCGCTCGACCACCACGGTGCGATCGTCGGGCACGACTCCCGTGGCCTCGGCCTGCTCGCTGAGGTACATGATCACGTTGTTGGCCGCGAGCGGATCGAGGTTGTAGTGGCTGACCAGCCGGCCAGCGGCTTCGACGTCGGACAGCCCACGGATCTCTCGGGTGAACGCGCCGAGGGCACGGCCGAGCTCGAGTGGACGCCCGGGTCGGTCGCCGCGCCAGAACGGCATCTTGCCCGGCTGGCCCGGCGCGGGCGTGACGACGACGCGCTCGAAGGTGATGTCCTCGATCCGCCACGTCGACGCGCCGAGCAGGAAGGTCTCGCCAGGGCGCGACTCGTACACCATCTCCTCGTCGAGCTCGCCGACGCGCGTGCCGTCGGGCAGGAACACGCCGAAAAGACCGCGATCGGGAATGGTGCCGCCGCTGGTGACGGCGAGCCGCTTGGAGCCGTCACGAGCACGGATCGTGTGGTTGATCCGGTCCCACACGATGCGCGGACGGAGCTCGTTGAACTCCTCGCTGGGGTATCGACCGGCGAGCAGGTCCAGCGTGTTGTGGAGGAGCTCGTCGGAGATCTCGGCGAAGCACGCGCAGCGCCGGACCATGGCCGCGACGGCGTCGACGGAGACCTCGGCAGGCGCGGCCGCCGCGTACGCGACGATCTGTTGGGCCATGACGTCGAGCGGGTTACGCAGGTACCGAGTGACCTCGATCTCGCCGTCGATCATCCGTCGCGTGACGACCGCTGCCTCGAGCAGGTCGCCACGATGCTTGGGGAACAGCTTGCCCTTGCTCGGCTCGCCGACCTGGTGCCCGGCTCGGCCGATGCGTTGCAGGCCGCGGCTGACCGAGCCCGGCGACTCGACCTGGATGACGAGATCGACCGCGCC
>JAOBWQ010000455.1 GCA_025463425.1 Ilumatobacteraceae bacterium
AATGGACAGCGTGGATCATGAAGGCCGGGCGATGACGACAGCACGTGGACGCAGCCCGGAATGGGAGTCTTCGGCGCCTCGTCGGCCAGCCGTGCATCCACACGCCGACGGCGAATCCTTGGGTGGCGACGACTACGCCGACGGCACCACCGACTCGGCCGTCAAGGATCCCGTCCACCTCGCGCTGACAACGCCCTTGCGTCACATCCTCCATCAAGGCAACCTGAGCGTGTGAGAGCCGTGCTTGTGGTGGCCGTCCTTTGGCTGACGGCCTGCAGCTCGTCGGAACAGGGTTCCGCTACTGCCTCGACGACCTCGGCGTCACAGGCAGACAGTTCCGGCGCTACGTCGACGACCTCGGCGTCACAGGTACACGGTTCCGCTGTGACGTCGACGGCCACGACGACCTCCATGCAGCCGAGTCCAGATGCATGCGGGCTGGGCGAAGAGGTCTACGTCAGGTCGGGCCTGTTCGCTCGTCTGCCTCCCGGGTCCACATTGAATCTCAGTTCAACAGCCGACGAGGTGCCGCACGCGGAGGCTGGTGGAACGCTCTCGATCGCAGGAGCCACCGTCGAGATCTGGCGGGCCTTGCAGTACGGTCCGGATGCGGTCTCGCACGTCGCAGGACGGACAGACAACGGAGTCAGCGTCTTTGTCCGAGCTGCGGATCCGGTCGAACAGGCCTGCCTGCTCGCCGGGCTGCGTTACGACCCGTCCCGGGACGTGGACTGACGGACGGCATCACCGAGCGACGCCCCGCATGTCTGACGATCGGCTGGGTCTTGCGTTGGAAGGCTTCAGCCGGATCGACGCGACCGAGGATTCAACCAGATCGTGAGTGCGCCGACGATTGCGACGGACACCACTGCAAACCACGCGAAGAACCCGACGCCGCTCGACCCAGGCAGGCTGCGCACGACCCAACCGGTGAGAAACAGCGCCATGATGCCGACGGCGGTCGCCGCCCGTCGCGAGTTCAGTGCCGTCGCCTTCATTCGGCAAGGGTAAGCCCCGCCGCGCAGGAAGTACAGCGAGGGATCCGCCATCGTGTCGCCGTCGAGTTCGACCCGGGCTTTTACCCAACTGCTCTCTGCCAGAGCGTCGAGCGAGAACTCGACGGCGATGACGCGGATGGGGAACCGCGTGGCGAACGAGGACGTCGAAGAGGTCATGAAGACCCTCGGGGTTCTCTTGGCTGCAGTGACGCTCGCTGCGTGTAGCTCAGACGTGGTTGGCGTTCCAGCTCGGGTGAGAGCCGACGAACCAGTTGTGACGGCGGGCAGTGAAGCAACCCCGTCATCTGCGACTGTGCCGAGTGTTGTCGATCAACGAATTCAGCAGCTCATCAACTTCGAACCCGATCCGTCGCTCGTCGGAGATCAGTGCGGCGAGCTATCGATTTCTGACGGGAGCGCCCAGATCGACGCGACGGCCTCGACACTGCCGCACTCCTCGACTGACGGTCGCTCCGTGACGATCGCCGCCGCGGACCTCCGCGTGGTCGTCCGCTTCGGATCGGGATTCCCGTCGAGGAACTGCACCGACGTCATCTCTGAGATCCACCGAGCCCACGTCGACGAGGAGTGGCCGGCCACGGCAGCGAGTGGAACTCTCAGGATTGACCTTTCCGAACGGTGCTCAGTCGCCACGCTGCGACTGAGCGGGGTAGTTGCATCTGCACCATTTGGTCAGACGGTGGACCTCGGCCAGTTGACGATCGTGAACGATGCGTGGCAGTTCTGGCCCGGCTTCGATTGCCGGATCAGCGCCTCGCCCGGTTGAGGCTGGTTCTGTCGAGGCACGGGACTGCTCATCTCGTGCCGGATCTGGCGGTTTGGGTACTGCACACCGGAGCAGACGTGGACATGGCGATCGGGATCGGGCATCTTGTACGGGTGACCGAGGTCGACTTCGTGATCGTGTCCGGGCCCCCGGGGAGTGGGAAGTCAACTCTGGCAGAGCAACTCGCGGCGGAGCTACGACTGCCGCTCCTCGGGAAGGACATCATCAAAGAAGCGATGATGGACGCGTTGGAGGTGGAGACCGTCGACGATTCACGACGGCTCGGTGCGGCTGCCATCGCCGTTCTGCTCGCGCTCGCCAGGGCGAACGGTCGCGCGGTGCTGGAGAGCAATTGGTCGGCACAGCGAGCGACCCATGATCTGCGCAGCCTCGGCGGAATCGTCGTGGAGGTGTTCTGCGACGTCGATCCAGCCGTGAGCCGTCGGCGCTACCTCGATCGCGCTGCCACTCGCCACCGAGGCCACTTCGACCTCGATCGAAGTGACGACTCGCCGCTTTGGCAGGGAGAAGCCCTGCAACCAATCGCGGGAGGTTGGCAAGTGCTCCGTGTGGACACATCTGCGCCGACAGACGTCGTTGCGCTGGCACGCTCCGTCGCTGTCGCAGCCGAGCACGCATAGCCGCGACTCGGTGAGGAGTTCTCGGTCAACACTGCGAGAGCGGAGGGCAGCCGTCGTTGCCGACGTACTGCTGGGCTCGGGCTGTCCAATCTTGATACGCCTTCTCCCACTCCGGTGTGGTCGGGGCTTCGATCGGTGGGGGGGCTGGTTGACACGGCGCGAGCGCGAGGGCGAGGTCCTGGCAGATCGTGGCGCGGGTTGTCTGCCAGACGGTGCCATTGAAGACCGCAATGCCGAATCGGTCGGCGTATTCCCCGAGCGACGTCTTGATCGTGTACCGGAACCAGGCTTCGTCGGGCTTGGTGAAGACGAACTCATCAACGGAGTACCTGGCGGTGGCCGCAACCTCCGCGTATTGTCCGGAATGAAGCTGTTCGACGGCGTCTGCGACTCCGGTGTTGTCATCGACGAGATCGGTCGGCTTCTGATCGGAGTTGATCGACTGGTCGACGAGCAACCCATAGCGCTCACGGACCTCTGCCTCTGCCGCAGCGGGGTCGGCCGGCTGCAGCCCCGCTTGGGGGAGTGGGCGGTGCGGAGCCTCGCCGGGTCCACACTCGGAGGGAGCATTGCGAGCGCCGGGAGCGAGCGGAATCGTTTCAGACGCCTGTCGGTCGGCGCCGACGACTGCGACGCGTAGGTCGTTGAACCCTGGAGCCGCGCCCGTCGCGTCGAGGACAACCGCCACCATCGCAACACGATTCGTGACGGTGGCTCGGTCGCGCTCGGTGCCGTCGCTGTTCGAGAGAACGACCTCGCGGGCATCATCACCAGTGCGGAGCAGGATGTACTGGGTTGGGCCGGACGTGGTGTCGGCCGCGGTCATCGTCGCCTCCCACCCCACCGGCTGGGCCGGATCCATCTGATCGAACCACGGCGAGACCACCCACGCCGATCCCCACGCACCGATCTGGCCGGGCACCCCGATGAACACCGCACGGTCGCCAAGACATGTGGCGGCCGACCCCGTCGGTGCGGTCCACGTGAGACCGAACACCGTGGCGTACGTCTCGTCGCTGAGCCGGACGACGAAGTCGTGACCGTCGGGCAGAACGCGCCGGTAGATCTCCTTCGTCTGCTCGAGGTACTGATCGGTGCGGTCTTCGGTGCTCGTCGATCCGGGCACGCTCGAATTGGTCGGCCCCGCGGGCGGCGGACTCGTTGTTGCGATCGTGGTTGCCGCGGCGGGCGTCGTCGATGCCATCAGCGCAGTGTTCGAGGTCGTCTCATCCACCGCCGGTGTCGACGTCGTCGCCTCTGCGGCGGGCACCACGGTCACGCCCGATGTCGCGGCCATCTGCGATCCCGCCGACTGCGTTGCTGGCTTGTCCCCACACGACACGAGGCCGATGAGGAGCAACACAGACATGCGTGCCGGATGGTGGAGCAACCTCACGCTCCTGATCCTCCCATCGCGTGGGCTCTGAACTCGTTCACGTCGACAGCGCAGGAAGAACCCTCGCGACGATGCGTCGGTGGCGCTGACTCAGGTACGGGCGAACTGGGCGATGCTGGATACCGTTTGGGCGGCGACATCGGGGAGCACTGCTGCGAAGACGTCCATGCCGTGCGACGTGCCCATCACGACGCGGCACTGCGCGTTGACCCCAGCTCGCAGCAGGAGTCGGTAGAACTCGATGCCCTCGTCGCGCAGCGGGTCCGCCTCGTTGACGCTGATGAACGTGGGTGCCAAGCCATGCACATCGGCATCGGTCGCGAACGACGGCCACGCCAATGGATTCCCAGCGTCGAGCTGCTCGATGCCGTACGCAACCGCCCCGCGATTGTTGTGCAGGTTGAGGAGGATGCCTTCGTTCTCGATGGACGATGGGAACCGCTCCTGCGGCCAGCGTCCCGCGATGTACGGGCACAGCGAGTACAGGCCACGGACGAGTCCCATGTCGCCGTCGCGCAACAGCCTCATGCCGGTCGCAAGAGTGAGGTTGCCGCCGCCACTCTCACCAGCGACGATGACACGATCCGGGTCGATACCGAGCTCGACGGCATGGTCGACGGTCCAACGCGCCCCGGAGACACAGTCGTTCAGGCCGGCTGGAAACGGCTCGATCTCGGGCGCCGAGGACGGCGTGAGGCAGTTGCGGAAATCGATCATCGCCACCGCCAGGCCCTGATTGGCCAGCAGGCGTCCCCACATCCGGTACATCGCGTTGAAGCACGAGCCGGTTTGCATGCCTCCGCCATGGAGGTACACGACACCTGGGACGACGCTGTCGCTGTCGGGACGAATGAACTGAACCTTGACGGTGTTGCCGTCCGGCATCGACGCGAACTCGCGGGTCTCGATCCGCAGACCGTCGAACGGCGCGACGTCAGCAGTGTCAAGTCGTGCGTAGAGGTCCTCGAGCTTGGCCGCCATGGCCAGGGCCGACTCGGAATTGGAGATCTCGACCAGGCGCCCTCGGCTGTCGATGTCGTTCAGGCGGCGCGATGGGACGTTGCGCAGGGCCCGCTTGACGCGCGGGTCGAGACGGTGATCGTTCTGAACGTCCACACGGGACACTGCCTCCGAATCGGTCGACATCCCACGCTCCTTCACCCGTAGCGGTAGCACCAACGATCGTGTCAGCGAGCCGAACGATATATCCACGCGTCGCGCACCTCATCACGCAACCGTGCAGCAAGGCTGACCGCAGCCTGCGGCTCAGGTTGTCGGAGTGACGTTTGCGGGCGGCGCGTCGACGATCGGTGTGCCGCAGGCGAACGTGCCTGTGATGTGCTCGGAGCCATCGGTGACATCGAGCGAGCCCGAGGCCAGGCCGTCAGCCAAGGTGACTGTGCCGGACAATGCCGTGAACCCGGCGGGCACGCCGCCGTCGGCGTTTGTTGCAGCGGCGAGGAATTGGGGGAGGGTCCACGTGCCGTTGGTGGTCAACAATCCGATGACGCCGCCATCGCCGCCGTTGACGAACTCGTGCGCGCCGGGCTGCGGGTTGTCGGCGGTGGACACGAACACGGTGGCGGTGCCGCCGTTGGGATCGACCGGGAAGCCCCAGATGCCCAGTGTGATGCCGCCGTTGAACCCTGGCCCGCAGCTGATCCCGGCGGCGGCCGTGATGGTGCCTTGGATCGGGCCATCGAAGGTGAGCGTGGCCGGGCTCAGCGGCAACCCATCGATCTCGCAGGTGGTGTCGTCGGCGCCGGGAACCATCGAGAAGTTGATCCCGTCGATGATGCTGCTCTCGGCCACGAACCAGGCTGCGGTGGCGTTCGAGCCGTTGGCGAGCACGGTCAGCCCATCTGCGGCGGCTTTGGCGGCCATCGTGGCCTGGGCGTCGGCGCACGCGCCGTTGACCTGTGCCGCGAATGAGCGGATGTCGTAGAACTGCGCCGCCGCGCCGACGGATGTGACGTCGAGGCCGTCGAACAGGGTGAGCGACAGAGGCGAGAGGTCGGGCAGCGTGGAATCGTGCAGTGAAGGGTGCCAATGGCCATCGCCGGGGGGTGCCGTCGTGGCGGGCACGGTGTCGGGGGTCGACGCCGAGCTCGGTGAGGAGTCGGGACCCGCCGTGGACTCCGATGTGGATCCACCCGTCGATGGCCCGGTTCCGTCGGCGGACGACGCCGTGGACGAACTGCTGGTGGCGTCGCCCGAGGCGACGGTGGTCGCGACCGAGGTGCTCGACGACTTCGTGGCATCGCTCGAGCATCCCGCCACCACTGCGGTCAACGACAGCGCGGCAAGTGCGGTCAGGAGTTTGGGCATTCGGTGGCTCCTTCGGTGACCGCGAACGTGAAGACCTTGCCGGTCTGGATGCTGAACAAAGCCGTGCCGTCGGCCGTCAGCTCTGCAGTGTGATCGTCGATGAACTTGATGCCGAGCTTGCCGGCGATCGATGTGACGGTGTTCAACACCGGCTTCGAGGTGGCGTTCTCCTCGCTCGGGTTCTTCGGCCGTGCCGGCAGCGCCGCATTGATCGCCGGGACGCCCGAGGCAGTGGCGGGCAGACCGGTGAGCTGGGTGGCGATCTGGTCGAAGCCGTTCTCCAGCCCGCCCGACAGCGAGACGGTGCCGGTGAACGGACCGTCGAACCCGTTGCACGAGTAGATGTGGAGGGTTCCTTGCACACCGACGAACGCCGCATCCAGGTTGAAGCTGCCGCTGATCGTGCGCGCCTCGGTCTCACGCTGGGTGACGCGGGCAGTGAAGTTGCCGGTCCATGGATCGAGGCCGTCGAAGAGCGCTGCCAGGAAGGCACTGACGCTGAATCCCGGCTTCTGCGTCTTCACGACGACCTTGATGCCGACATCGCGGGTGGCGTCCTTGCCGACGCCGGCGGGCAACTTCTGTGGCTTGGTGTCCACCATCCAGCTCGCCCGACCCTGAGAGTCGGTGGGCTGCCCGACCGTTGCGTAGCTGTCGGGCGTGTGCGAGTAGTTGAACGTGAGGTGCTGATCGAAGTTGGCGCCGGCGTTCATGTTGACGATCGCCTTGGCGAGCGGCTTGCCGGGGGCGCCGAGATCGATGCCGATGTCGCCGAGACCGGGGATCGCCTTGAGGCAGTCGAAGAAGTCCTTCGGTGTCGCGTCGCTCATCGAAACGGTGACGGTCAGCTTGGCCTGGTTCGGCTCGTTGCCGGGCTCGTGCTTGATCACTGGATCCGGATCCTGGCTGAACACCGGCATGAGGAACTCGTGGGCGAGCCCCGTCTGCAGCAGGGCCTTCATCGCAGCGACGACGGTGCCTGCCGCAGCGGCCGCAGCACCGGCACCTGCCTCGCCTGCCGCGCCGACGTCGCCGAGGGCATGATCGACAGCAGGCAACCCGCCTTCGCGGAAGACATCGATCCACTTGACGAGGTCTTCGATGAACTTGCCGGTCTTGCCGGCGTTGTCGGCCGCCGACTTGGCCATGTTCAGCAACTCGCACGGCGTCGGCGCCGGTGCACGGCGGGTGAAGCCGACACCGTCGGCGGCAGCGAAGCCATTGGCGCGGAACCCGGCAGACGTGGCCGGCGTCGAGGTGTCGGTCGCTGCGCTGGCGGCTGGAGTGGAGCCGAGCTCGATCTCTTCCTCGAGGAGCAGCAGCCATGGGAGTGGCGCATCTGCCGCGGCACCCGCTGCGTAGTCCACGGGCGGCACGGTCTGCTTGCCCAGCTCGGCAATCGCGCCGAGGACGTAGGCCTCCTGTGGATCGGCCGGGTTCTGGAACCAGTCGCTGAGGAAGCCGGAGAACGTGGCGGGAGTGACGGCCGAGGCACCGGCCCAGCGAAGCATGGTGTCGAAGATGCGCGCGTTGTCCGTGACGGTCACGTTGCCGCCATCGACCTGCTCGCCGGCGAGGGCGTCCACGAACCACGTCGGCACTTGCAACACCGCCTGATCGGCCGGGGCTCCGGTGCCGTCGGCCACTGCGATCCCGCCGTTGGCGAAGATCGTCAGCAGCGCTGCCTTGGCCGTCTCGACCGACGTCGCTGCGGCCAGCGCGTCGCCGGCCTCGACCGCCGTCGGCTGATCAAGCGCAGGTTTCGGAACGGCACCGACCGGCCCGACCGCAACGCCTCCGACCACGCTCGCGGCCACGCCGAGGACGCCGACCACCGCCAGTCGCATCCAAGTCTTCGTACCCCGTCCCACATCGCCCCTGTTCGGTCGGTCTCGTGTCGTTGCGGACGTTACCAAAACTGTGTTCGGCGAGGACGATGCGGTAATCGGGTGCCCCGCACCTGAGTCGCCGGGCTCAGTTGAACAAGGCGGCGACGACGGCGACCGCGGCGATGAGGCCACCGGCGACTGCGCACACCATGAGCGCGGCGCGGCGCATCGATCGTCGATACGCCTTGACCCGTGGGTCGTGGTTCTTCACGCCTCGAACGAACGAACCCATCGCTCGAATCCGACCCTCGACGGTGTACAACTCGCCAGGCTCACTGGTCGCCGGCGACCAGTCCTCCGCATCATCGTTTGCCATCGAGCCTCCCATCCGCCAGCAGCGTAGGGCACCTCTCGCGAGGTCGGGTGCGAGGTCGTTGCAAGACGGCTCAGTCGCGGTGGTTTCTGGCGTGGCGTTCGTACATCTTGCGTGAGCGGATGTGCTCGCCCGCAAGTGCGCGCGTCGCGACGTCCCGGATCAACTCGTCGGCGTCCTCGTGCGTCGACCGTTCGACGGCGTCGCGAGCTGACGAATCGCGGTCGGACAGCCTGAGGAGCACGGGGATGGTCTTGTGGCGGATCTCGGGACTCGGGTCGTGTCGAAGGATGTCGGCGAGCAACGGCACGACGTCGGACGCGCACAGGTCGTCGGTGCGGCAGCGCTCGCAGGCGATCGAGTGGAGCGCGATGTGGCGGACAGGCTCGACCGGATCCGCAAGCGCTCGTGCGAAGACGGCAACTGAACAGTCGCTCGAGTAATGGTCGAGGAAGCCGAGGCAGGCACGTCGGGCGAACGCATTCGGGTGGTGCAGTGCAGCGAGTTGGATCCCGGCGACCGGAGCGGCCAACGCGAGTCGTGAGCGCCGCTTCGGCTTGGTCGCAGCGAACCGGCGAAGGAACTCCTCCACGTCCGCGAAGACTTCGGTGCCATTCGTGATGACGTCCACCACCGAAGTGAAGCACACGCGACGCCCCGCACTCGGCGGGATTCCGTGCGGCCAGCGCGCGCCACCCAGCCCCATCGACGCCGCGACGACCCAGCTCACCGATCGTCGGAGGCGGTGTCTCGGAATCGCGTTGGACGACCGTAACGAGATAGGGCATGCTCGGCCGATGACGTCACTCGAGCACCTCCAGGTCGCCATCGAGGAGGCGTTCGCCTTCACCAGCCGCGAGACACCACCGTGGCCAGACCCACATCCAGACCACGCAGCAAAGCCCCAAGAGGTCTACTCGAGGCTGACCAATCCGGCGAGGTGGCGAACCCTGCGAACACGCACTGACGCCTGGCTGATCGCGCTCACCCAGTTCGACCTCGCCAGCGTCGAGCCTGACGCACACATTGCCTGGCGATCGCCGCCCGGTCCGGTGATCACCAGTGCGGAGCGGGTGGTCCCGGCCGCCGCGGGAGCGCTCGAGCTCGTCATCGCCCACAGCCGGATCGGCGACGTCGATGACGCCGGCGTGGTGCTCGGTGTCGGCAGCCCGGCCGAATGCATCAACTGGTTCCCCGACTGCGGATGCGACGCATGCGACTCCGGATCACAGAACGAGCTCGACCACCTCGACAACCACCTTCTCGGGATCGTCACCGGCCGCTTCCGACGCCTCACCAATCGGACGCAGATGATCACCGTCATCAACGAGGACAGATGGAGCGCGAGCAACCTGTCTGCTCCGATCGCAGGCCAGGTCGAGAAGGTGCTCGCGGACGCGCGCGGCTGGACCGAATTGACTGGGAGCTCCTGGCTCGACACCCCCGCCTGACCGACGACGGCGATCACCTCATCGTCGACACCGACGGAGTGCACGCCGTCACCGATCCGTTCCACGACCCCGGCGGCCTCGTGGCCCAGGACGACCGGC